>CAYMMR010000298.1:0-3384 GCA_964391545.1 uncultured Nitrospinota bacterium
TTTTGTTCTATTTATTTGAAATTATTACATTATGGAACAAAAGAAAAACTAAAAAGTCGTTCAAAAAAAGGTTTTTGCAGTCTTATTAATTATGATTCACACAGTGAAAATCATATAAAAATCAGTGCAAATCAGTGTCTAAAAGTTTTTCAGCGTCTTCAGCGGCCAAATTAAATTTTGTTCTTAAATTTTCTCCTCAACCCTTCCACAACGCTCGGCGGAACCATGCCCCTCACATCTCCATTCAATGCCGCAACTTCCTTTAATATCTTCGAGCTAAGGAATGAATATTCCTCGCTCGGCATCATGAATATCGTCTCGATATGTGTGTCCAGTCTCCTGTTCATCAACGATAACTGAAGCTCGTATTCGAAATCCGACACTGCCCTTAAGCCCTTTACGATTACATTTGCCTTTTTCCTTTTTACATAATCAATCAGGAGTCCGTCGAAGGATTCTATCTCGACATTCTTCCAGCCCCTTACTGCCTCTTTTATGAAACTAACCCGTTCATCTATCGAGAAAATAGGGTTCTTACCTGGATTAAGCGCAACAGCCACTATTACCTTGTCGAATATCCTTAATCCCCTCTTTATAAGGTCAAGATGACCGTTGCTCACAGGGTCGAATGTCCCGGGATAAACGGCAATTCTTTTTTTCATATATTATAAAGTCTATATTAACACCCCATCAAAATCAAGAAAATTGCTGTTACAAAAATTTGCTGTTACACTCTTACAAAGGAAGACATTGGAGATATTCGAACGGGTGATTTTTGTAAAAGAGACGGACTTTCGTTTAATTTTTCCCTGAACAAAAACCTTCGGTTTTTTTGTTCTTTAAATCCTCTGTAAAACAACGCATTTCAGATATTCCGTCTCCTTCATGGATAACAAAACAGGATGGTCAAAAGCCTGCCCCCTAAATTCCATAAGCCTGAAATTCCTTCCTGCATCCGAGGCTGACCGGACAAGCATATCCCTGAATGATTCCCTGTCAATATGATAAGAGCATGAGCAGGTAAATAATGTCCCGCCATCTCTTAACAGCTTCATTGCCTGCAGGTTTATCTCATTATAACCTCTTAACGCCTCTCTTATACTGCCTGCGCTTTTTGCAAAGGCAGGTGGGTCGAGGATTATTACATCGTATCGCTCGCCGGAAGATACGAGTCTTCTTAATTCATCGAATACATCCGTCTTTTTAAACCTGCATGCTTTTGAAAATCCGTTTATCTCCGCATTCCTTTCAGCCAATCTTATTGCATCATCGGATGAATCCAGCCCGATTATTTCGCCCGCTCCGCTGCCTGCGGCATGAATCGCCCATGCCCCTGAATAGCAGAAACAATCCAAAACACTGCTCCCCTTTTTGATATATTTTCCGATTGCCTTTCTATTCTCCTTCTGGTCAAAAAAAAATCCTGTCTTCTGCCCGCTTAAAATATCCACCTCGAATTTAAACCCGTCATCCTGCATAATAATATTTCCCTCGAGACTGCCTCTTGAAACGGCTTTTCCCTCGTTTAATCCCTCCAGTTTTCTGACTGCAGTATCGCTTCTCTCGACAATTCCATCGGGATGAAAAATATCCTCGAGGGCATCCAATATGGCATCCCTTCTCATATCCATACCAAGACTCAGCATCTGCACAGACAGATAATTTTCATATTTATCTACGATGAGTCCCGGCAGAGAATCGCTCTCGCCGAATACTACCCTGTATGAGTTTGCGCCGGGATAGATATTTTGTCTATACGACAATGCCTTTAAAATCCTTTTATGGAAAAATTCTGCATTAATCTCATCTTTTTCGCGGGTAAGAATGCGGATTGATATGAGGGACTTGGGATTGATATATCCCCTTCCTAAAAACTCGTTTCCGTGCGAGTATACATCAACAATGCCTCCGGCTTCATATCGCTTCGGGGAGCCGTCAATCTCATTAGAAAAGACCCAGAGATGCCCGCCTTTTATTCTCTTCTCTCTGCCTTTTTTGATTTTTATTACGGATGGCATTGATAAGTGTCAGAGTATCAGAGTGTCAGAGAGTCAAAGTGTCAAAGCTTTATTACTCTGAATCTTTGACACTCTGACACTTTTATACCTTCTCCACAGAGTAGTATTGCTCCTTTATCATTACGAATTCCTTCTCCACTTTTAAAAAGGCATCTACCGCATCGGGGTCGAAGTGCCTCCCCGAATCTTTAATAATAAGCTCTCTGGCTGCTTCATGGGTCCATGCCTCTTTGTAGACCCTTTTGGATGTCAGCGCGTCATATACATCTGCAATGGACATGATGCGGGCGGAGAGTGGAATATTGCTGCCATCGAGTTTATAAGGGTAGCCTGTGCCGTCGAACTTTTCATGATGATAATAAGCAATCTCTTTTCCTATGGCGAGGAATGTTACCTTTTGTCCCCTAAGCCTCTTTTCCGCCTCTGCTATAGCATCACCGCCTATTACCGGGTGCTGTTTCATAATGCCGAACTCTTCGGTTGTAAGTTTGCCGGGTTTTAAGAGTATGCTGTCGGGTATCCCGACCTTTCCAATATCGTGCAGGGGGGACGATTTGAATATCAGGTCAATGTATTTTTTATCAATTATATCTTTATATTTTTCCCTTGTCTCGAGCTCTTGAGCAATCAATTTGCAATAATTCCTTATCCTGTCGAGGTGGGCGCCTGTCTCGGGGTCCCTATATTCCGCAAGTTTTGCAAGCCCTATTATAGTAGTGTCCTGCGTATCTTCTATCTCCCTTGTCCTCTCCTCGACCAGATGCTCTAATGTCAGATTGTATTCCCCAAGGGCTTTATATAGCTCTTCCCTCTCTTCCATAAGACCCTTCATCCTGATATGGGCGCCGATGCGGGCTAACAATTCCTGACTTTCAAAGGGCTTCGCTATATAATCGTTTGCGCCGAGGGATAGGACATTTTTTATTACATCCTTATCGCTGACCGCTGTTACCATAATAATAGGGATTGAATTATACTCTTTCCTGTCTCTTATCTCTTTGCAGGCTCTGTAGCCATCCATCACAGGCATCTCTATATCCATAAGAATAAGGTCGGGTTTGCGGCTGCCGGCAAGATTATCCAGAGCTTCTTTGCCATTGGCAGCGGAAATTGTTTCGTATCCCTCGATGATTAGGATGCTCTCCAACAGCATCCTGATAGTGGAATTATCGTCAACGATAAAAATGAGCTTCTTTCTTTCAGAATTCCTTTTTCCTATATCGATAAACATAATTTGATATAATATCCTTATAAGATATATCTTGCAAGTATATTTGCAACCTATTAAAATATGGGCAATTAAAAGATTGAAGGATAAAAGGTAAAGAGGTTAAGAGGCTAAGAGGCAAAAAAAGCCTTTTAACCT
>CAYMMR010000299.1:0-3364 GCA_964391545.1 uncultured Nitrospinota bacterium
GAGCCCGTTCGCTCTGTCATTCCGAACCCTTCGCTTTCGCTCAGGGCAGGCTCCGCGAGGAATCTGACACGAAGTGTCACCCTGAACGAAGTGAAGGGTCTTATAAGTTTCTTCGCTTTCGCTCAGGGCAGGCTCCGCGAGGAATCTTGCTGTTTTTCATAAAAGATTTCTCACACCCTTTGGGTGTTCGAAATGACAAATATTTCAATAGGTTTGCAATTCAATGTCTATTTTAGGGTTGTATATTCTGTTTGACAACTATTCTTTACAATCCTATAATGCTCAATTATAAAGGCAATTGGAGGTAATGACCTATGATTCATAAAATCGAGATAATCCTGAATGGCGCGGATGAAGATGTGGAAAAATTGGTAAATGCCGTAAAGACCTTATGCTCCCTTACAAGAGGAGTTAAAATCGAGTTTGTCGATTCCCATAGAGAAGTAGATTATGTCTTTCTTTTAATCGATGACGATGCCAACTACCGCAAGCTTTTAAGCTCTTACCTGAAATCCGAATATCCCAATTGCATGATTCTCGATGCGGAAAATGCGGACAGGGGATTGGAGATTATGAGGGAAAATAAATACCCGATCGATTTATTGTTCCTCGATTATATGATGCCGAGTGTTGACGGCCTTGCCCTGCTTAAGATTATGGATATGAATATGATTGAAATCCCCACTATCATGATTACTGCTTATGCCGAAGAAGTGGAAAAACGGCGGGGACAAATCAAATTCGAATATTTGAGCAAAGAGGCGTCTAAAAAGGACATACTCTCACTGACGAGGAAGTATCTGGAAAAGAAATAAAGAATTTTGCCACAGACTTTCACGGACTTAACAAAAGTATCAGAGTATCAGAGTATCAAAGTGTCAGAGTAGAAAAACTTGACGCTATGACACCTTGACACTATGATACTTTTTGATCAAATCCTTTGCCGCTGCCACCGCAGCCATTGCATCCTTTCCGTATCCATCCGCGCCTATATCTTCCGCATATTTGCGCGTCAGAACTGCGCCGCCGACCATTATAGGAGTATCAACCCCTTCTGTCCTGAAAAGTTTTATCACATTCTCCATTTCGACCATTGTGGTAGTCATAAGGGCAGAGAGTCCCACAATATCTGCATTAGCCTTTTTCGCTTCCTCTAAAATCGTTTTAGCGGGCACATTTTTCCCAATATCTATTACCTCGAATCCATGATTTTGCAGTAATGTGCAGACTATGTTTTTTCCTATGTCATGAATATCACCCTGCACCGTTGCCATGATTACCTTTCCATAGCTGGTAAATTCGGATTCTTTGAGTTCCTTTTTCAGTCTTCCGAAGGCTGCCTGCATGGTTTCTGCCGATAGTATCACCTGGGGAAGAAAATATATGCCCTTGTCAAATCTCCTTCCCACTTCTTCCAGCCCTGGTATGAGGGCATTATTGCTTACATCCATAGGTTTCATGTTGCCCTTCAGCGCCTCCTCGACCATGGCGGCAATCCTATCCTTATCCCCTTCGATTATCGCCTTTTTTAATCTGTCTACAACCCCCTCAATCCCCCTTAACAAAGGGGGAATTAAAGGGGGTTGTTCTGCTGACTGCTGGCTGTATCTTTTTATATACCTTTCTGCCCTTGCATCCTTTCCGACTAATACAAGAGAGGCGTCGAAGGATTCCATCATCCTCTGGTCCATCGGGTTTATAATAGCCGCATCGAGGCCTGCCTGAATTGCCATAGAGAGAAAGGAAGAGTTGATAAGCGGCCTGGCAGGGAGTCCGAAGGAGACATTGCTGACTCCGAGGATTGTGGAAGAGCCGAATTTATCCTTCACCATTCTTAAAGCCTTCAAGGTCTCCAGCCCCTGCATAGGCTCGGCGCTGACAGTGAGGGTAAGGCAATCGAAGATAACATCTTCTTTTGGAATGCCGATTTTTATTGCCCTTTTCAAAATCCTCTCTGCAATCTTAATCCTGCCGCCGGCACTCTTTGGAATCCCTTTTTCATCGAGGGTTAAACCGAGGACTGCTGCGCCGTATTTTTTTGCAAGAGGCAGTATGGTTTTAAGGCTCTTCTCCTCTCCATTTGCGGAGTTGATTATTGCCTTTCCATCCGATGCCTTGAGTCCCGCCTCTAAAACCGCAGGGTTATTCGAATCGAGCATCAACGGGAGATTTACCGCTCCCTGAACAGTAAATACCGCCTTCTCCATCATTTTTATCTCATTTGCGCCCGGGGCGCCTACATTTATATCGAGTATATCCGCGCCTGCCTCAGACTGCTTCATCGCCTCATCGCGGATAATGGAGACATTGCCTTCCTTTAATTCGGCAGAGAGAAGTTTTTTCCCTGTGGGATTAATTCTTTCTCCAATAACCCCCCCTGCCCCCCCTTTGAGAAAGGGGGGAATTATTGCCCCCCCCTTTTCTAAAGGGGGGTTGGGGGGGTTACCGTATCCCAGAAATACCGTTTTTGTCCTGCTCGATACAGCGGTAAAAGGCGATATATTTCTCTTTTTAGGTTTTATTTTTTTTACTGCCCTGACAATCTTTTTAATATGCGCCGGTGTCGTTCCGCAGCATCCGCCGATTATATTTACACCCTCCTTTGCGAATTTGACTGCATATTCTGCCATAGTTTCAGGGGATGAAGGATAACAGGTGATGCCGTTACACAGCTCGGGCATACCTGCATTTGGCTCGAATACGAGGGGTTTACGGCTGATTTTGTTCATCCTTCTGAAGACCTCGATAAGCCCTTCCGGACCAAGACTGCAATTTCCGCCTATAAGGTCTGCTCCAAGCGCATTCAATGTTACACAGGCGGTTTCCGGGTCTGTGCCGGCAACTGTCCTCATGTCGCCTTGAAAGGTCATCAGTGCCAGTATAGGTATATCGGGCGATACATCTCTTGCGGCAATTATCCCCGCCCGTATCTCCTTTATATCCGAAAATGTCTCGAACCCGATTATATCTGCGCCTGCCTTTACGCATACAGCAATCTGCTCTTTGAAGGTATTATAGGTTTCGTCGAAGCTCAAATCGCCGATGGGCTGTAAAAACTTTCCGGTAGGCCCTATAGTTGACATTACAAGGCATTTCTTTCCTCGTGAGCCTGTCGAAGCGGCTGCCTCTTTTGCAATCTTTACAGCAGCGGAGTTTATCTCCTTTAACTTTCCTTCGAGTCCGTATTCCGAAAGCTTTATCCTGTTTCCGCCGAAGGTGTTGCTTGTGATAATATCAACCCCTGCCTCCGCATATTCCGCATGCACCTCTTTTATCATTGCGGGATTGGATAGATTCAGTTCCTCCGGGCATGAGCCCGGCTTCATCCCCTTTTTCTGGAGCATCGTGCCTGTTGCTGTCTCTT
>CAYMMR010000300.1:0-2542 GCA_964391545.1 uncultured Nitrospinota bacterium
TTTTTAGTTTTTCTTTTGTTCCATAATGTAATAATTTCAAATAAATAGAACAAAAAAAAAGTAACGGAAGTGAGAAAAAAGGGTTTTTGCAGGACACTCGATTATGATTTACATCATGGTTTTAAACTTCGGCGTTATATAGTATTATAAATGAAATGAGTATTTATCTGTTTACAGTCTATCTTCACATATTTGCGGCATTTGTATGGCTTGGCGGCATGCTGTTCCTCGCCTTTGTGCTGGCGCCTATCTCAAGAAAAATAGAGCCGTTGTCATCGAGGGGCAGTCTGTTAAAAACAATAGGGACGAGATTCAGGCTTGTCGGGTGGATATGTATTATTGTTCTCATTGTTACGGGCTTCTTAAATATATTCAACAGGGGTATGAGCCATGAGATATTTCTCCCTTCGCAGCTCTTTGGAACTGAATTTGGGAAGACACTGGCAATAAAATTGACACTCGTTTTTTTAATGATTATATTAAGTATTGTCCATGACTTTTTTGTCGGTCCAAGGATGACTGCTTTGATGCAGGAATCCCGGAAGGGCAATGCAAATTCCGAATTACAGAAATTGAGATGGCAGGTTTCATGGCTTGCCAGACTCAATACGGTTTTTGCCGTATTGTTAATATATTTTGCCGCCAAACTGGCGAGATGAAAAAACAGGTTAAGGTTAAGGATAAGGTTAAGGAATTTCTCAACCTAAACATTAACCTAAACATTAACCTTTTTAGTTAGGGAGGTTTTAAAATGGAAAAGTATCCAAAGCTTTTTGTCAAGGCAAGCATATTCTATCTCTTGTTCGGCGTAGTCTTCGGGCTCCTCATGGCAGTCAATGTCTTCAGCGGAGTGAACTATACCTTTGTCCATGTCCATTTCAATCTTGTAGGGTTTATGGCAATGATGATATTCGGCATCGCCTACCATGTCCTGCCGAGATTTAATGCAAAGCCTCTAAAATGGCCCGGTCTTGTGCCTGTCCATTTTTATGGCGCAAATATCGGGTTAATAGGAATGCTCTTTTCCTATCTTGTAGGCGGGTTCTGGTCTTCCGATTGGAAAACAATACTCTTTCACACATTTTCGACGGTTACGGCAGTATCCATCATTTTATTCATAGCGAATATTTATACTGTCCTTACCCCTGCGGCAGCAGCCCCGCAGGGTATCGCCGCGCCCCTGCCTCCTCCAATTTCCAGGGTGGAAGAAAAGGAGAAAGAGATTATTACGGCTGACATGAGGGTATCTTCTGTCTTTGAAAAGTGGCCCAATCTCCTGCAGGTTTTCATTGACAGCGGATTCAAGGCTCTGGCGAATCCTGCTGCGAGGGCGACCTTTGCAAGGATGATAACGATAAAGCAGGCATGCAAGGTTCATAGTGTAGATTTGGAGAGTTTTGTCCAAAAGCTCAACGACTCGCTTAACGGCAAGGGAGTTAAACCTGATAACAGCTTGGGACTTAAACCCTTATCCTTTCAGCCTCCTGCTCCTCCACAGTCCAAAAAAGTTACTGCTGCAATAAAAAGGGGGGATAGGTGCAGCAAGGATGTGCTTATCGGCGACCTGCTCGGTGTTTATCCGGAGACAAAAGGGATATTTGAAAAACATTACGGCGCAGGCTGCTTCTCCTGTCCGGGACAGGCAACAGAAACGGTCGGACAGACTGCCATGATGCACAATGTCCCGCCGGATTTGATATTGAAAGAGATAAACGACAAGATTGATAAGGCGCTTAAATAGGAGGATTTAATATGTCCGAAGGACAGAGTAAATGGAAACAGGATTTCTTCGATAAGGCGGAGTCAATAGCATTAAAAGACCCCCTCGCCTATACACTCGGCGCTGTAAGCGAAGGGGAACTGCTCATATTTAAGTATGCGGACGCAGTAAAGCTGGCAGGACACTCCTGCCCTGCCGTATCAGGCGCCTATAAAATAACTGCAAAGGCGCTCAAGTTTCTTTACGAAAATGATACTCCTGTGAGGGGGGATATAAAGGTAGTCATAAAGGGAAAGCCGACTGACCTTGCTTACGGACCGATGTCGCAGGTTATATCGCTGATAACAGGGGCTGCGCCTGTTACGGGTTTCAGGGGTATCGGCGGACAATTTAACAGACAAAACCTCCTCACCTTTGACGAGGATAATTTTGAGTATAACACCTTCATCTTTTATAGAATTGACAATGGACAAGGTGTGAAGATAACTTACGACACCTCTGTGCTGCCGCAAAACCCGAAGATGGGAGATTTGATGCAGGAGGTATTTTCAGGAAGCGCAAGCAAAGAAGCGCATGAGGAATTTATAAATCTGTGGCAGGGAAAGGTAAAAAAGATACTGCTTGATGACGATAAATACCCCGGTTTATTCAAAGTGGAAGAGATATTATAGCGCAAGGCTTTAACCTCGCTAACATTGAGCTTTTTAATCTCTTTTAGGGTTTAATTCCCCGATGCTTTGCATCGGGGAGCATTTCATTTAAACAATTTTATGTTTAAAAGAGGCATCGTTAAAGGACTTTCCCTTGTATTTATCCCTCTTT
>CAYMMR010000300.1:2552-3356 GCA_964391545.1 uncultured Nitrospinota bacterium
CTCTTTTGTTTGCCTGTGTATGTCCATCGGTTCGACAGGCTCACGATTTAGATGAAAGAATTTTTTCATACAGCGAAAAAGGGCTTTTTCAAAGGGAGTGGAGAGAGATTGTAAAGGAGAACCCCATAGGCAAGAATGAGAATATTAGGGTTATATCTCTCTTTAACAATGAAAATGCGAGCCATTTTATAATCCAGATAAGGGACAGTGAGAAACCTCATATCCACGAAACACATGATTTGACAGTTGTAGTAAAGAATGGAAAAGGTGTTTTGCATCTTGGCAAAGAGAAGCTTGCAATGAAATCCGGGGATATTGCCTTTATTCCGAAAGGGGTATTTCATTATTTTGTAAATACAAACAATGAGCCGTCTGTTGCTTATGCGATATTCACTCCGATTTACGACGGCAAAGATATACAATATAGGGATTAAGGGTTAGGGTTTAACTGAATTATGACAGGCGTAATTTTATCCGGCGGAAGGAACAGCCGTATAGGGCTGAAAAAGGCATTCCTGGAGATAGAAGGTAAAAGGATTATTGACAAAAATGTCGAAATCTATAAGAAGATATTTGATGAGATACTGATTATTACGAATAGCCCCGAAGACTACCAATATCTGACCCAAAGGGTCATTCTGAGCAAAGCAAAGAATCTCAAAATTAAAGTCTATACGGATTTAATCCCTCACAGAGGCTCGCTTGGCGGCATATATACAGGCCTTCATTACTCAAAAGCGGATTATGCCTTTTTTACTGCCTGCGATATGCCTTTTTTAAGTGAGAAGGTTATAAGATATATAA
>CAYMMR010000301.1:0-1965 GCA_964391545.1 uncultured Nitrospinota bacterium
GATCATGCCTAGTCTCGTGGGCTCGGAGATGTGTATAAGAGACAGATGTAATGCTGTGAAGCTGCCGCTGGCTTTTAATCAGGCTCTCTTTTGCTGACAATTGAGCCGTCAGGCTGTTTTTAATTCTCATAACAACATAGAAGAAGAAGATAAATACAATAAATAAAGATATGCCGATGTAATATCTCTCTGCGGTAAATTTATCTATCCGCGTCTGCAATGACTCATCGAGGGCAAGAGACATGACATCAAAAAGCCTGAAATTGGCGTCAATTGCAGTTGTTGCTAAAGAAAAATATTCCTCGGGTTTAATATCCGCATGCTCTGCAGCGATAACCCGGCTGTTTAATATCTCGAGAAACTCGTTCGTCGAGGCAACAACATCCTTAAAAGAACTCTCCATAGAGGCTTTGAGCAGCGGATCCTCCCTATATATAATCTGCATGCCGCGGTCTATGGCGTCTATTGCCGGCTTTATGGAGTATAATATTTTTAAAAGATTTATCTTTTCGTGGCTTGTAATTGCCCCGCTTGCAATAGCCCCTGCCGCAAGCCCCCTTATCTTGCCAAGCTCTTCGGTCAGCAAAGGTATCCTGTTCATCGATATATCCATCATATAATAACTGTCGTAATACGGGTCGAGTATCAGCTTAGAGTTGTTCGTAATATGAAAAATCAGAGAAAGAATACCGCCGATAAATTCGGTGTGGGCATCGAAGCTTTCCTTTGGAGTCATGTTTAATTCCCTGTCCCCGAACTTTTGCCATTTTTCTTTTATCTTATTCCATTTCTCCGTTGTCTTGAGCGTCTCTCCATATTTATTTTCAATCTCATCAACAACCTTTATATCATTCCTCATCTGGCGATGTATTTTTTTCAGTTTTTCCTCGAAGGAGGCGTCTCCACTTAAATAGGCGTTTGACATCCCCCTGTCTTGCTGCGCATTCTGCAAGACCGATTTAAGAGCCTGAATATATTCGACCCCCATCTTTTCCTTGCGGACAAAATTTATCCTTTCCTCTGTATCGGAATATCCATAATAAATTACCACTGCAAAGGGGAGAATAAAGAGCAGGCTGATTAAGACAAACTTCTGGGGCTGCTCGATGCGGCTGGTAAAGGAGATGAGAAGTTTTTTCATGGGATAACCTCAAAGGTAAAGAGGCTAAAAGGTTAAGAGGTTAAGAGGCTAAGAGGTTAAGAGGTTTAAAACCTTTTCGCCTTTTCACCTTTTCACCTTTTTACCCTGTATTATTGCCACTGCATAAGCTGAAATACCCTCGACCCTTCCCACAAAGCCAAGCCCTTCGGATGTAGTGGCTTTAATATTTACCGCGCCCTTATCAACCTCGAGAACCGCGGCAATATTATCTACCATTTCGGGGATCGATTCTGCAAGCCTCGGCTCCTGAGCTACGATGGTCGAATCCACATTGTTTACGGCAAACCCTTTATCCTTCAAGATGAGAAGCACCCTGCGGAGGAGCTTTAAGCTCGATATGTCTTTAAATTCAATGGATGTATCCGGGAAATGTTTGCCAATATCCCCTTCTCCGGCAGCGCCGAGAAGCGCGTCGCATACAGCATGGAGGAGGACATCCGCATCCGAATGGCCTGCCAGCCCCCTGACATAAGGCACTTTTACCGCTCCGAGTATTAGGCTGCGACCCTCTATGAAGCGATGAACATCGTATCCAAAACCTATCCTCATGTTTTTGCCCATGTAAATTATAAAAACTATAAGGAGAATTTCTCCATTCTCCTTAATCTTTTTCTTTTGTCCCTCTATATTATCTCATATTTATTTGCCGATTATTTCATTTTTTATCAGGTGTTCGAATTTTTCAAAAAGCATTTGGTCGAATTCGCCTTTTAAATCCGACATAATCTTAAGGGCGCCTAAAGAATCGACTGCGCCCTGAAAACACCTGTCCGTCGTCAAGGCGTCGTAGCCATCTATTATAG
>CAYMMR010000301.1:1975-3333 GCA_964391545.1 uncultured Nitrospinota bacterium
AATGTTGATTCGTGGATAAAGCAGATAAGGAGTCAATTTGCCGAATTTGCTGATTTGCCCCCCCGATAAACCGCCCGGATAGCCGCTGCCATTCATGCGCTCATGATGCTCCAGCGTTATTTTTTGTATCTCATCGGCAATATTTTCTTTTGCCAGAATATCCCTTCCCAGCGAGGGATGCTTCTTTATCTCGGAAAATTCGGCATCCGTGAGCTTATCGGGCTTCATTAAAATCTGCAAATCAATCTTTGTTTTTCCGATATCGTGCATAAATCCTCCTTCGCCGAGCATCTGCAAATCCGAAGGCTCCCATTTCAGATGATATGCAAAGGACATTGCCAGCGAAGCCACATTAATCGAGTGGATATATATATAATCGTTATAAGATTTCATCTGGAATGCCAGAGGCAGGTTGTTTTCTCTGTGAAGTATCTTAACCATATTGTCAACGACCTTTTGAACGACCGGATATTCGATCCGTCTGTCGTTCATCGTATTAGAAAAAATCTTTTTCAGCGCATTTCTGGAATAAACGATAACTTCCGCCTCCTGCTCCTCTTCTTTATAATCGGGATCCCCTTCATGTTTAGGGATGTTTATCTTCTTGCGGTAGAACTCTGCAATTTTTTCTATCTTATTAATAAGCACATCGAACTTAAAGGGCTTAACGATAAAGTCGTCGCACCCCGCCTCGATTGCCTTAACAATCTTTTTCTTATCGGGGAAAGCCCCCATCATAATGATAGGATATTGCCTGGCTATGGCAATATCCTTCCGCAGCAGATTGCATGTGGCAATCCCGTCCCTTACAGGCAGGTCAACATTCATTAAAATAAAGTCAGGGTCATTGGCATGTATGCTGTTAAGCGCCTGCAGTCCGTCTTTTGCAGTATAGACGACCCATCCCTTTTTAGAGAAAAAATCGCTGAGAAGGGCGGTAAAATTAAAATCATTGTCTACGATTAAGATATGTTTTGTAAGGGCGGACATATTAAATTGCGTATTTTAATGTATAGAATTTCAATGTTTGAGATTGCTTCCCCCTGAATGATTCTATCAGGGGTCGCAATGACACACAAGGCAGAAGTGTCATTGCGAGGAGCGATAGCGACGAAGCAATCTAATTTAAGTCTATTCTTTGAAGATATAGAAGGTCAAGGAAATTTTTACAGCTTGATAATTTTATCATACACATTTGACATTGATGGCGCTTGCTATGTAAAATACCGGCATGGCCAAGCTCTGTGTAAATGTAGACCATGTTGCCACGGTAAGAGAGGCAAGAAAGACGGTGGATCCGGATCCGGTAGCAGCTGCCATTCTGGCGGAGCTTGCCGGAGCGCATGGCATTACGATTC
>CAYMMR010000302.1:0-3291 GCA_964391545.1 uncultured Nitrospinota bacterium
TTAAATTCATCAGATTGCCGCCGTCAATGCTCCTCGACGCAAGATTAAGTATCGGTTGTAGGGAAATCATGCTCCTGTCAACTATCTGCTGTTTCCTGGATTTTACTTCGCTCAGATATTGGACGCCGCCGACGCTTATAAGAGAGAGCAGCACTACCCCGATAATCGCAATAAAAACCACCACCCGAATGTTTAGCTCTTTCATATTTTATCCTCGAAATCAGACTACCGCAGAGGATGTAAAGAAATACAAAAAATAAATAGGACACAGATTTTCACGGATGAACACAGATAAATATCATTAAAATTCTTTATCCTGATTTTTCTGTGTTTATCTGTGTCCAAAGCTTTAGTCTTTTGTTTTTTCTCTGTGTCCTCTGTGGTTAATCTTTTATTATTTTTTAATCGTTCCGCATTGGCCGCTTACGCAGAATGCCTGATACCCCGTATGACAGTTTATGCATGTCTTTACGGATAGAGGTCCGTCGTTTGCGGTTATATCTTTGCCCTCCTCCGTAAATACGCCGTAAACAGCTTTTCCCCCGTTATGCCCTGTAACGAAAAGCACCTTCATATCCTTTAAATGTAAAATTATGTTCGAGCCGTCCTTGAATTTTCCATTCCTTGCCTTATAGATATCCGATGCAGAGGGGCTTACAAGAACTGCAACCTTGCCGGGACCGCCCTGTCTTACTCCGCAGTAGGTAGCAACAGTCTCTTGATAAATTGGAGGGAGCTTGCTTACATCTGCATCGCACCCTGGAAGCGCGCCTATACCGGTTAAAGTCGTTGAAAGCGATGTCCATTTTTTCCAATCAGCAGGGAATGAGACTTCCGATGCAGCCTCTGCACTTAGATAAGATAAACCGATAAAAAACACTATTGTTACCAAAACAAATATTCTTTTCATGATACCTCCTAAAATTAACAGGTCTGAAGACCTGTTACTACAAATTAAAAGCTCGTAGAAACATGGCTTCAGCCATGTAAATTTAGCCACGATTAAAATTCCTTGTACATTAAATTAATTTTTCAAGACCTTAAACTGTTTAAATCACCTCCTTTGTCTTGCAATTTAATAATCCCTTTTATGATTACTGCCTGACTACTTTATATAAACAGGAAAGCTCTTCCAGCACCCTTGAAACCTCTTCGCTTATTCCATCCGGAATCTTAAGAGTTACAGGAGGAAGTTCCGATAATATCCCCTGGAGGCTTTTTATCCTGTCGCTGGTAGAAATGGTTTTGATCATGGTATCTATTTCTTTCTTTATGTTTTCAGGAACTTCATTTTTGATCAATCCCCTGATGTGGTCTATATAAACATCTTCTGCTTCTACCTCTGTTTCCGTCTTTACAGATGCCATATGCCTGCGATCATCCGTAATCGAGGCAATGATGCCAAGCATTTTGGGCTTGTCTCCTTTATTGATTTCTAATTCATTTATTTTCTTGCCGGATCTATAGACGGAAACCCTTCCCTTTAAAAGCCAATAAATAAAATATCCTGTCTCACCCTCTGTAAATAACCACTGTCCCGCCTTAAATATTTTCTTTGACACCTTAACCTCCTCCATTAATTTAAGTTCTCGACTTTTAACTCTTAACTCTCTCTATCACCTCCTTTGTCTCACAATTCAATAAGTTGTAAAAATCAACGAGCAGGATAATCTCGTCATTTTTTAATGCAGCGCCCCAAATTGCCGATGATTTATCGATTGATTCGAGTAAAGGCGGAAGCGGCCTTATGGAGTCTATACTCATGGAAACTATATCCTCGGGCTGGTCTATAACAATACCCATGCCTTCTCCATCATTTTTAGGAATGAGAATCTTGGGAGAGTCGTAGCAGCTAATCTTTTTTGAGCCAAAGGGGAGTTTCTCATGGAAATATGCGATTTTTAAATCCCCTTCATTAACACGATTGACATCTCTCATCTCGCATATCTGCTCCATATCGATCCCCATACTGACTCCCATGATATTAAAGAGGAGAAGCTGTATCTCTTTTAAATTATTCATTTGTTTCTATACAATACCTTTGCTCTTAAAAAATGGTCCGTATTTCTTATCGGTTCCAAGAATATGGCTCGTCAGCCAGTTTTTTAAAAATGATAGAAGCTCTATTGTAATAAGAGGTTTTCCCTCCTCATATCCTTTCTTGATATCGAGCGCCTGCCTGGTCAGGTCGTCATGCGCCTTTTTGTGGGCTGCATACCCGGGATAATTATGGGTCGTCATAAGCTTTTCTTCTGCTGTAAAGTGATAACCGCAATAATTTACCAGATCGAGAAGAACCTTGCCTGCAGCTTCCTTGCCTTTTCCCGATGACATTGCATCATGCAAGTCATTGACCATCTTTACAAGCTTTTTATGCTGTTCATCGAACCGGCTTATATTCGTGGCAAGATCATTTGTCCATTGTATCGCCGCCATTTTATATCGCCTCCTTTTTCGTAAGACAAAAACATGAACACTATAGTAAACGAATAAAATAAGTAGACATTGCGTATCTGTCATTCCGAGTGAAACGAGGAATCTTAGATTCCTCCCGGAGCCTGCCCTGAGCGAAAGCGAAGAAACTTATAAGACCCTTCACTTCGTTCAGGGTGACACTTCGTGTCAGATTCCTCACATTCGTTCGGAATGACAAAAGCGAAGGGGTCGAAATGACAACTTTCTTTTTTCGTTAACTATAATTACACGAATTTTGTCATCCTGTTATCTTCTTAAATATCTTTCCTGCGTCGAGGAGGGTGATATTCATATTATTGTAAGCCATCTCACCGGCTACAAATTCTTTTATCGAATCATTAAGCGTAGAAATAGGCGGTTTAATCGAGCTGACGGGCATATCTATTACATCTTCTACCGAGTCAACTAATATTCCCGAGCGGATACCATCTTTTTCGGCAATGGTTATCCTGCGGCTGCCTGCGGGCTTGCCGTCAGGCAGTCCTAAAAATTTATGAATATTCAACACGGATTCGATATCTCCGCGGAGATTAATCACTCCAAGTATGAAGTCCGGGGAACCGGGAATGTATGTTATTTTGCCCGCAGGCAATATCTCTTTTACATCGGAGCCGTGGAAGGCATAATAATCTTTCGCAAGGGAAAATATTACAAGCTTTACCTTTTCTTCCTCCACATTTATGACCTTAGCCTGTTCCCTTTGCCTTTTTGCTTCATCCATGATGCTATTGATTTTATTGGATTGCACTGTTTTCACCTTCTTTCCTCAATTTGCCTTTTTTCTAATGGCTTCTACCTGTCTTACAAGGACATAAT
>CAYMMR010000303.1:0-3290 GCA_964391545.1 uncultured Nitrospinota bacterium
AGCAAAGTCGCAAAGCTTTTAATTTCTTTGCATCTTTCTTTATAACTTTGCGTCTTTGCGTTTAAAAAGGTATTTTCGAGTGAAAATGCCATTTTTCACCACACACTACTTAACCAATTCCGGCGGCCTGCTTAAATATCTCTCCGAAAATATCTCGTCCTTCAATCCGATATTATATTTAATATCTTTAAAAACCACCTCTGTCCTGTGCCCTGTCTTCAGATTTTTCATAGTCCTCTTGCTTACCGTCCAGAAGCCGTTAATATCCTTTACCTCATCTGCCGTAAATACCCTGTAAAGAGTCCCCTGTATATCGTAGTATTCCTCTTTAAGCTGGATGAGGCTCGATTTATCGAGCCATGAAATCTTCTTCGAATAATCGGATTCATCCTTTGGAATGCTCTCGACTACATAGCAGTCCTTCCCTCCAAAACTCTCCTCCCTTAGCAGAGAATGCTTGTCCGCATCCACATCCCTCCCCGATATATCCTCATAGCTGAAATCGGAGCCTACGAAACTCGACCTCTTATCGTTCGCTGCTATCCTTGTCGTCAGTTTTATCGCGGGTATGAAAAGATAGCGGTCATCGTCCTTGGCGGGATACTTAAAGACCATAAAGGATGTCCCTCTGACATCGCCGGGATTATTGAAATATATAAAATACTTCTGCTCTCCCCCATCCGATATATCCTTCCGCAGCATCACCATTTCTCTGCCCCTGATATTTCCTTCCTTGTTGATCAACTGCATGGAGACCGCTGCCTTCATATCGTCGGCAGCATAATAAAAGGCGGTCTGCGATTTTTTAATTACCTCTGCAGCATCCTTCCTATCTTCCGCAAAAACAGCTTTTCCATAAAAAATCACTAAACTGGCAAAACCAAGACATAGAACTTTTTTTATCATCTTACACCTCCATTAAACAACCAGCCCTTCATAAGCATAATCAGGGCAGGCAGATACAATATCGTCATAAGAGAGCTAAGCATCATCATGCTGCCTATAAAAAGCCCTACGGTTATATAGGGCGTAAGACTCGCAAATATCATAACGGAAAATGCAGAGGCAAAGAGGACGGCATTTCTCATTACCCCCTTTCCGGGTCTCGCCGCAGTCCACAGGAGGCTCTCCTCTACCTCCCCGCTCTCCTTCAATCTCCCTTTGAATCTGCTTATAAAATGAATGGCAAAATCCACTGCCATTCCAAGCGAAAGGGCGGATAACACGGATATGGGCATATCGAAGTCCTTGCCGATAAATCCTATGACGCCGTAGATAAGGGATATTGTAAATAGCAGCGGCATATAGCTTACAATTGCCCATTTAATAGAGCGGAAATTAAAGACAAGTATGACAAATACGACCACGAGGGCGATAATAAAACCCCGCATCATATCGTAGAGAACTTCATCGTTCCAGACGAGATTAAAATATGCCGCGCCGGCAGGCTTAAAATCCATAGATGAAGATATACCTGCGTCTCCTCTCTGTTTGAATGCCTTTATCCTGTCTATCACATCCCTCATTGCCTGCGCATCCCATGTCTTTAACTGCACCCATATATTCGCCCTTTGATACGGGTAATCGACTACATTATTGAGGTCGCTCGGCTTTGCCGACATGCCGAAAAGGAACAGATACTGCGCAACCTCATCCATTGAATCTGGAATTCTATCGTATCGAGGGTCGTCATTATGAAGAACCCTGTTTATCCTCTTTACATAATCCACAACCGAAAAGGTTTTTCCCACAACAGGCAGGCTCTCCAACTCCCTTTGCAATCCTTCTATATGTCTTAAAGCAGCCGGTCTCTTCATAAAATCTTCTTCCGAAGATACGGCCGCAACATAAGCGAGGGATGTCCCTCCGAGCCTCTCGTTTATAACCCTGTCCGCCTCCCTTATCTCGCTCCCGCTTTTAAACCATGCAACCATATTATTGTTTACCCTTATCTTCGTAATTCCAAATATTGCAATAGAGAAAAGGATAATACCTGCCGCAACTACTCCTGCTTTTTTGAATGTCCCTGCCTGCCCTATCTTCCTTAAAATTACTGCAGCCCTGTTGGTCTCCATATCCTCTTTGCATGAACACTCTACAAGCCTCTTTTCGCTCATCAGCATCATGAAGGCAGGAATAAAACTAAAGCTCATCAGCCTTATTACGATAGTCCCGAAGGCAATAAAAAATCCGAACACCTTTACAGGTATGATGTGCATAAAGGTAAGGATGAAAAAACCCGATGCAGTGGCAAGGGCGGTATATTTGACAGGCTGGCCCACCGCCTTGATAGTATCGAGAACCGCAATTCTCTTATTCCTGCATTCATTGAACCTGAAATAGAATTCATTAAAGATATGGATGCTGTCGGTGCTTATAGCCATAAGGAATACCGGTATCATGGAGCTCATTATATGCACTGGAAAGTTAAGTCCGATTAAGAGTCCCATGCTCCATATAATACTTATCATGGCTACTGCCATGATGCTTGCAGCAAGGGTAAAATTTCTAAAAAGCATGTAGAGCGCGATAAACATCACCATGCCTGCGATTGGCGAGAATATGCCCATCTGCTTGAACATCTCTGCGCCGAAGGTATCCCTTGCCACAGGGTCTCCGCCCAGATAGTATCTCTCCTTTCCGCTCTCTTTCCAGTATATCTCCCTTATCCTGTCAGCAATCTCCTTTCCGTTAGAGCCGTCTTCGAGAGGTATGTATATGGCAGTTGCCTTTTCGTCTTTTGAGATAAGCCGCCCGATAAAAAGCGGATTTTCAAAGAGGGTCTTTTTCAATTCCTTAATCCCTGCATCGCTTTCGGGTATTACAGTAACGAGCGGCTCTACCTTTAACCCGCCGTCCTTTACGACAACATTATCCACTGTGGTAAAACTCGTTACCTCCTCTGCCGCAACGCCCTTTATTCTTACTATCTCCTTTGTTATGCCTGCAATCTTCGATAAGGTATCTTTGTTTAAGATTCCGTCGTCGTTAACTATGCCGAGAACAATCATATCCTTATGCAGGGCAAACCATTTTTCCACCTGATCGTTATAGACCCTTACTTCGGATGTGGCAGGAAGCATATTTTTCGGGTCGGTATCCGTTTTAATCTTTGGAAATTGCGAAAGAAACCCCATAGTAATTATCAGGGTGATGCCAATAACAATCTTCGGGTGATTTACAGAAAACTCCGTTAATTTAAACTTTTTTTGTAAGCCCCTAAACATAATAGTTTCCTCTCTATCGTTAGACGAAGGCGATTTTATGCGCTCTTTATTTTCTTAAACATT
>CAYMMR010000304.1:0-3281 GCA_964391545.1 uncultured Nitrospinota bacterium
CCGCACTTGATGCGGGGGGCAGGACTGACCCCTGACCCCTGCCCTCTGCCCCCCGATTTAACGCCGAAAAGGATACCTTCAGCCTCCTCTTCTTTTAGGGCGGAACAGTTTATTTTTATAAAAGGCATATCTCTCCTCGGTCCCCGAAGATGTATCACCCTTGCAATAAACTCCTTTCCCGTTCCCCTTTCTCCCTGGATTAGTATATTTTTGCTGTTGACCGATGCCGCTTGAACCAGTCTTTTAACATCCAATATGGCGCTGCTGTTACCGATGATTTCTTCTATCTCTATAGGGGAAACGAGGGGTGTTTCCTGAAAGGATTTTTTGTGCTCCAGCGCAGATTTAATCGTCGAGATTACGCTTTCGAGGGAGAGGGGTTTTTCTATAAAGTCAAAGGCTCCGAGTTTTGTAGCCCTCACGGCAGTTTCGATTGTGCCGTGCCCTGACATCATAATTACATTCAAATCCGACCTTATTTTTTTTATTGCCTTAAGCGTCTGTATGCCGTCGAGCCCCGGTATCCATATATCGAGGAGCACCAGATCGGGATGCCCGGATTTGATAATTTTCAGCGCCTCTGCGCCGTCCCGCGCTTTTAGAATAGAGAAACCTTCGTCCGCCAATATGCCCTCCAGAGAGGAGAGTATATTCTCTTCATCGTCTACGATTAAAATGTGTTCTTTCATATAGTAAGCAGTTGAATAGTTATTTATATGATGCGATAAATGTGGCGAGGTTTTCTTCTGTCTTTAATTTTTTTGCGGCGGATTCCGCCTGTTCTTTAGTTTTGAATTGACCTATTCTGACCCTGAACCATTTGCCGTCAGGAGTATCGTAAGTGGTTATATAAGATTGATAGCCCTTGCCTTCGAGCTTGGATTTCAATTTTGACGCATCGTCCATGGTTTTGAAAGAGCCTGCCTGAACAGTATAGAAAGGCTGTAAAGGGGGCGATTGATGCGCCGCAGCCTCCGGAGGTTTTGATATAGGCTCATGGGTTTCGTTCTCGTCCTGAACATTAGCCTGTTTTTGCCGGACAGGGATTGTCTTTGGCTTTATCGCCTCTTTTTGAATATTTTCTTTCTTTTGACTTTTATCCATCGTATTGGTTTTGGGTTTCTCGGAAGAAGGCGGCGATTTTGTCTCCGGAAGGGTTTTAAAGAATGTCAATTCGCCTGTATCGGGAGTTTTTGCAGCGCCGGATGGCTGGGCCGTGTTTGACGGCGTTTCTTCCCGAAGTTTTTTTTCGGTTGATGCAGTTTGTTCTTCCTGTTCAGCAGAGCGATGGGGCAGAGCGGCAACCTCAATTTTCTTGTCTATTTGAGGCGGGAACTGCGCTCCCTCCTGCGAAGAATCCTTTAAGGCGATAATATCGGATGATGAATTTTTAGCGATAGTATATCCGAGGGCAAAACTCAGTATCCCTATGGCAAATATGCTTATTACGAGGAGTATTGACTGGACACTGTTCAGCTTTATCTCAAAATTTTTAAACATAATTTTACATCTCCTCCGGCGCCGACACGCCGAGAATATCGAGCGAGTTCTTTATGACGATTTCCAATGCCTTTATCAGCATCAGTCTTGCATTGGTTAAAGCCGTATCATCCGATATAATCCTGTGCTTATTATAATAGCTGTGGAACTCTCCTGACAAGTCCAAAATATAATGGGTAATTAAATGAGGCTCGATGTGTATAGCCATCCTCTCTATAAGCTCCGAAAATGACAGAATCTTTTTTATTATGGAAAGCTCCTCCGGAAGCTTCAGAGGATTTAAGTCTATTTCCGAAATCTTGCATCTTGCATCTTGAATCTTGAATCTTTCTTCTGCCTGCCTGAATATGCTGCTTATCCTTGCATGGGCATACTGGACATAATAGACAGGGTTTTCGGAGGATTGTTTTTTTGCAAGGTCGAGGTCGAAATCCAGATGGCTGTCGGAGCTTCTCATCATGCAGAAGAATCTAACTGCATCCTTGCCTACCTCCCTTACCACCTCCGACAGTTCGGTGAATTCTCCGCTCCGTGTTGACATCGAGACAATCTCTCCGCCCCTCTTTAAATTCACCAATTGTATCAATATAGCGCCGAAGGACTTTTCCTCGAATCCGAGCGCCTTTATGGCAGACTTTAATCTTGGGACATAGCCATGATGATCGGCGCCCCAGACATCGATTACTTTTTTAAAGCCGCGCTCGTATTTTTCTTTATGATAGGCTATGTCGGAGGCGAGATAGGTATAATACCCGGTTCCCCGTCTCACAACCCTGTCCTTTTCGTCCCCGAAAGCGCTTGCCTTGAGCCAGAGCGCCCCCTCTTTTTCGTATACAAATTCTTTTTCTTTAAGCCAGCCGATTATCTCGTCAACCATACCCCTTTCGTGAAGGGTTTTCTCGCTGTACCAATTATCGAATCTTACTCCGAATTCATCGAGGTCTTTCTTTATCCCGTCCAGAATTACTTTTGCGGTAAATTCCATAAAAAATGGAAGAGCCTCTTGCTCGGGCATCTGCATGAACCTATTGCCTTCCTTTGAAATTATATCCTTTGCAATATCCTTTATATAATCCCCCTTGTATCCATTCTGCGGGAATTCCGCCTCCTCTCCCAATAACTGCCTGTATCTAATCAGGGTCGAGCGGCCGAGAGTCTCCATCTGCAAGCCCACATCATTTATATAATATTCCCTTTGAACATAGTATCCTGCCTTTTTTAGTATATTGGAAAGGACATCTCCGACCACAGCCCCTCTCCCGTGCCCTACATGCAGCGGTCCTGTCGGGTTTGCGCTTACAAATTCCACCTGAACCTTCTCATGCGCCCCGATGTTCGATGAGCCGTATTCCCTCCCTTTTTTTACAACCTCCCTCAAACCCTCGAGCCAGAAGTCGGGTGTCATAAAAAAGTTTATAAAACCCGGTCCTGCAATCTCTACCTTCGATATGATTTTTGAATTGCCGTTGAGATTATTTACGATAAGATTTGCAACATCTCTCGGTTTTTTAGACAGGCGTGAGGCTATTACCATCGCCAGATTTGTGGAGAAATCTCCGAATTTTTCCTCTTTCGGTTTTTCAACGGCAAAGTCCGAGATTTCCGACAATTCAAAGCTTCCAGAATCTTTTGCTTTCTTTAAGGATGATTTTAGAATTTCCTGAAGAATCTCTTTCATAGGCTCAATTTATCAAAAACTATCGCCTCGAGTCAATAAACAAGTTTGTTGAGGGAGTTGCGAAATAGGCAAATAAGCAGTAAACTGTCATTCCGAACCCTTC
>CAYMMR010000305.1:0-3271 GCA_964391545.1 uncultured Nitrospinota bacterium
CTGGGCAGCCTCGGAGGAATTCTTTGCAACATCCATGACAACCTTTTCCATCTCCCCGGTTGATGTGGAGACTGTAGTTATCTGGCTTGCCTGTGAATTGGCGCTGACAGACATCTGCTGCGATGTAGCCGCAAGCTCCACTGAAGCGGATGCGACATTGTTTGCAACATTTGTTACAGTGGATATGGTGCCGTATATTTTATCTACAAATGTGTTGAACCAGTGAGACAGTTCTCCTATTTCATCCTTGGAATCGCTTCTTATCCTTTTTGTTAAATCTCCTTCGCCGGTTGCTATATCCTTTAGCGATTCTTTTACTATATTGATTGGATTGCTGATTCCTCTGCTTATCAATATGCTTATAATAGAAATCAGCATAACCGTCAGTATAGTAAACATTACCACCTTATTTCTTACCTGATATAGCGAGCCCATAATTTCTTCGCCATCCTGCTCTACTGTGATTGTCCATTCGCTGTCGTAAAACGGCATGGAGGCGCCAAGCAATAATTTTCCATTCTGTCCGGGGTAAAACCCCATTGCCTCCCGGCAGCCCGTCATAACCCCTGCATTGGTTGCATATTTTCCCCCCGAACACTCTTTATCCGTATGACCATGAACTGTTTTTTCATAAGGCAAGAGGCTCCCCGATTGCTTGAGGAGCGCATCCGGATAGACCCTCGATTCGGTGAGCATTTTATTCTCTTTATTGACAATGTAATAATCCATAGTCTTTCCAACTCCGGCAAGATAAAATGCCCCTATGCCATCGGGGAGATTGCCGATTTCACCATTCACAATATCCGAGAGGAATTTTCCATCTGCATGGATATTTACTATGCCTCCCTGTGTCTTTTTGCTGAAGGTGAGGATAAATTTCCCATCCTCATAATAAGGGTCGGAGTATCCCCACTTTGACTCTGTGTCCCTTTTCCATTCCATTCCAATCCTCGATGAATCGGAGGATGCCAAAATCTTTTCATCCTTCACATAGTCAATAAAGTGATATACCTTGAAGGCGGGAATCTTCCTCTTGCCCGATTTTATCTCCTCTTTAAAGGGGTGTTTTTCTGCATCGAACACATCCGATTCTACAATTGCTTTGAAGTAGGAGGAGAGCTTATCCTGCGGCATGACAGCGCTAAGATGGGATAGCTGGGATGCCAGTTTTCTATTTTGGTCTAAAAACCTTATGACACCCTGTTGTTTCGCATCCACAAAGTTCATTAACCCGCCTACTACTTCTTTGATATAGGTTTTCTTGATTTGCTGGTAGACAAAGATTACCATGATGATTAGAGGGATTACCGCTACAGACAGAAATAAAACCGGAAGCCTGAACTTTATTTTTGTATTCTTTAACATATAATTCTCCTTTCTATTGTTTTTTTTAACAGGTCTAAAGACCTGTTTCTACTGGTTATTGTAATTACTCAATATCTTGTGGAAAACAAATAATCCCTTCCTCTATTCCCCCTTAATAAAGGGGGTTAGGGGGGTTGTTACCACAAGATATTGAGTAATTACCGGTTATTTGTAGAAACATACCCCTGAATGCTTCTATCGGGGGTTAGTTATGTTGTTGTGCTGCCTCTCTCTTTAGCTTAAACCGATTCACCAATTCCTGCAGATTTGTAGCAAGTTTTCCGAGGTCATCCGCAGCCTGTGCTGCCTGGGATGTCCCTGATGTAAATTCATGGCTCGATGTAGAGACATCTTTAATGTGCTGGGTAATCGATTCAACCGATGCAGCCTGCTCTTCTGCAGCAGTCGCTATCCTCTCTATCATGCCGCTTACCTTATCTATTTCCGCCGTTATTGTAGTAATCGCCTCGCTCGTCTCTGCCATAGAGTTTATTGCCTCCGATGTGGTCTTTTGAATCGCCTCGATCATCTTTCCAATTTCGCCCGTTGCCCGCGTTGTCCTTTCTGCAAGTTTTCGGACCTCATCGGCAACTACCGCAAACCCTTTTCCATAATCGCCGGCATTTGCCGCTTCTATGGCTGCATTGACTGCGAGCAAATCCGTCCTGCCCGCAATATCCTCGATTACCTTTACGATTTCATTGATCTTTTTCGAGTTCTCTCCAAGGACGGCGATTACATCCGAGGATTTCGAGACAATCTCATTCCCATTTCTTGCAGCCTCTTTTACGGACACGGATGCCTGGGCAGCCTCGGAGGAATTCTTTGCAACATCCATGACAACCTTTTCCATCTCCTCGGTTGATGTGGAGACAGTATTGATTTGAGATGCCTGAGAATTGGCGCTGACCGACATCTGCTCGGATGTAGCCGCAAGCTCGGTAGCAGCAGAGGCAACCGTATTTATGGAGTTTGTGAGATTCGATATTATAGAGCGGAGATTTTTAAGCATAAGCGATATTGCCTCTGATAGATGCCCTACCTCGCATTTTGTATTTATCGAGGCGAATTCGGTATCGAGTTCACCCTTTGCCACCTTCTCTGCTACACTTGTCAATTTAATGATAGGGCTGATAACAAAGCGGTGGACAAGGATTGTGAATAAAATCCATGATGATATACCGACGAGAGAAAAAATCAGGAGAATTTTGTTGAACCTCCTGGTCGCTGCCGCATAATCCTTGACCAACTCCTCTGCCTCTCCCTTTTCCTTTTTTAAAAATTCAGTTATAAGACCTGTAAATTTCTTATACCTCTCTGCCTGTATTCCAAGGGCTAATGCCTTTGCATCCTGAATTTTACCCTCATATATAAAAGGTATAAGCTGGGAGTCCCTCGTATCCCTGAACTCCTCCCATACCTTCTTTATCCCATTGACATCATCAATCATATCCTGAGGGAATTTATTGTCCGCAAGAATAGTCTTAAATTTATCGTCAATGCCCATTGTAAGTTTTTTAATTGTTTCATGGGCTGCCTTCTGCTTCTCTTTATCGGTCTCTGCCATCATAGCGACAAGAACTGCCCTGACACCGTTTAAATCAGCCTTTATGTCCCCTGCCGCTGATACTGCAAAAAAATGATCATTAACCATCTCATCCATCAGCCGATTTCCATCTTTCATTCCTTTATAGGCAATAAGCGCCAAACTGACAATCGAGATAATCAAAATACCGTTATTCAGCAGAAACTTAGTCCTCGTCTTCAAATTCCCAAACAATTTAATCATAATCCTCCCTTAAATAAGAGTGTTAAGTGTTGAGTGTTGAGTGTTGAGAAAAAATCTTATTTAACACTTAACACTCGACACTTAACACTTAACACTTAACACTCAACACTTAACACT
>CAYMMR010000306.1:0-3267 GCA_964391545.1 uncultured Nitrospinota bacterium
TTTTGTTCCAACCCCCCTCAATCCCCCCTTTTTTAAAGGGGGGAGGAAGGGGGGGGTAAAATAGAGCAAAAGAAAAAATAACGGAAGTGAAAAAAATGTCATTTTTCAGTGTGAACTAATTCAATATTTTTTACCTCTCCAATTTCCGATAAGGGTTTGTCGAATTTTTTATCGTTTCCCACCACCACAAGGCTCAATTTATCCGGATGGAGATATTTTTTCGCAACTCTCAGGACATCTTCCTTTGTTACCTTTGCTATGTTTTCTCTGTATTTTTCAAGGTAATCTTCAGGCAGATTGTAATATTGGATATTTATCCTCTGACTTACGACCTGCATATTGGATGTAAAGCCGAAGATAAAAGAATTGATAATCGCATCCTTTGCAACCTGAAGCTCCTCGTTCGATACATGAGAGTTCCGCATCCCTTCGATGATGTTTCTCATCAGGGTTATAACATCATAGGTGCTTTCGGATTTTGTCTCGCAGCCTGCTGCAAATATTCCCAAATCGAGCTTCCCTGCCGCAAATACGCTCCATACGCTGTATGCAAGCCCCCTGTCCGATCTTATCTCTTTCACCAATCTCGATGTAAAACTCCCTCCGCCGAGTATATCATCCATCACCATTGCGGCATAATAATCGGGGTTATTCTGCTTTATGCCGAGATGCCCCATTCTTATAACGGACTGGTTCGTATCTTTAAATGCAAAGTTTACCGATTTCTCAAAACCCTCCTTTATTTTCGGCACCTGGGGGAAATCCACATTTCCCGGTTTCCAATCCTTAAATGCCTCCTCTATTTTTTTAATAATCTCCTCTTTATCGAAATCCCCTGCTATCCCCATAATGACATTATTCGGATAAAAATATTTTTTGTGAAATTGGATAAGGTCGTCCCTCTTTATCATGTTAATCGTATCTATAGTCGGAGTTCTTCCATAAGGGTGATTGCCGTAGACAATCTTACGGAACTCTCTCCTCGCTATATTGGAAGGGTCGTCATTCTGTCTCCTTATTGACTCTATTGTCTTCTGTTTCTCCATCGCAAGCTTATCTTCTCTAAAGGCGGGGTTCATCAGGACATCGGCAAATATCTTGAGTCCGGCATCTATATCCTTTTTCATTACGGACATCGATGCCGTGCCAGAATCCCCGCCTATGACTGTCTCAACCGAGCCTGCAATAAACTCCAGCGTCTCGTTTATCTCCTCCCCTGTCATATTAACGGTCCCGCCGCTCCTCATTACCCTCCCTGTAATATCCGCCAATCCTGTCTTATCCTCCGGCTCGTATATAGAGCCTGTTCTGACAACTGCCACCATGTCAATGACCGGC
This sequence comes from uncultured Nitrospinota bacterium, assembly GCA_964391545.1. Taxonomy (GTDB): domain Bacteria; phylum Nitrospinota; class Nitrospinia; order UBA9942; family UBA9942; genus JACQEW01. Next base: position 1,339 of record CAYMMR010000306.1, read on the forward strand.
AACTCGGAATCCTGCAATATATGCAGTATGATTCCGTTGTTCAACAAAACCATTTCAGTATCAGGCGGGTTAAACTTCATTTGCTCGAATTTAAGCTTTGAGGGGTGAATTGCCCATGAGGCAGCAGGGAATAGCCAGCAGGCAGTAGTCAATATTACTAATACTGAAAAAACTTTTTTTGGGCGACTTTTTATTTTTCCTTTTGTTCCTTTATAATCCAAACAGAACAAAAGAAAAAATAACGGAAGCGAAAAAAAAGGTTTTTTCAGTAAACTCAATATTAATATTTTGGAAATTTTCATTTTACTTTCCCTCCTTTTTCGCCAAAACCGCCACTGTCCTGTTGCTCTTGTTAAAATACTTTTTTGCCGCATTCATAATATCATCGGGAGTAATCTTTCTAATCTCATCTATATGGGTAATTATGTATCTCCAGTCCCCTGCTATTGTCTGATAATAGGAAAGGGTATCCGACATTCCCCTGTTAGAACCAAGCTGCCTGATGAAGCTTGCCTCAAGATTATTTATAACCCTATCCAACTCCTTCTTACTGACAGGCTCGCTTTTCAATTTTTCCAATTCATCATAAAAGGCATCTTCCAACTCTTTAACAGTATGCGGCGCCCGCGGGACTCCGTTAAAAACAAACAGGTTCGGGTATCTCGAGCCGGGCAGAGAATAGGTGCTGACGGATACTGCCATCCTTTTTTCCTCCACCATTTTTTTATAAAGCCGGGATGTCCTGCCGCTGCCGAGTATAAAATCTATAACATCGAATACATAATCGTCATGATGAGGAAGGGTCGGCTTATGGTAGCCTATCAATATGCTCGGGTTTGCATCGAATTCCACCTCTATCCTTCTATCGCCATCCTGCTCTGGCTCCTCCGTCCATATCCTTTCTGGTATATTCTGAGAGGGTATTTCTCCGAAATATTTCTCCATCATTTTTATAATCTCTTTTGGATTAATATCTCCCACAACAGTTATCACGCAATTATTGGGTGCATAATAGGTCTTTAGGAATCTCTCCACCTCCGTCTTAGGCAGGAATTTTATATCGCTTCTCCATCCTATCGTAGGATTCCTATAAGGATGGGCAAGATATGCAGCAGCAAGAAAATCTTCAAAGAGGCTCCCCTCCGGATCGTTATCGTAACTCATCCTCCTCTCCTCCATAACCACATCCCTCTCCGAATAGAACTCCCTCAACACGGGGTTTTTCATCCTGTCCGATTCGATTGCTGCCCATAGCTCCATTTTGTTAGAAGGGAGGCTTATTATATACGATGTCATATCCCTGCTCGTCCCTGCATTATAGCCAACGCCGCCGTTCTTTGAATAAAGAGAGGCAAATTCATCTTTTATAACCAATTTCTTATGTTCATCCTGAAGCCTTTTAAGCCCTGTCCTCAGTTTTTCTATTTTATTTTTGTCCCCTTTTTCACCCTTTCTCTCTTCCGCATCGAGCCGGCTTGCAATCTTGTCCATCTTATCGAGCAGAGGCTTTTCCTTTTTATAATCCTTTGTGCCGAGCATCTTTGTTCCTTTAAAAAGCATGTGTTCCAAAAGATGTGCGGTGCCGGTCAATCCGGTTCTCTCGTCTACCGACCCGACTTTAAACATAATAGTGGTGGCAACCGTAGGGGACTGATGCCTCTCGAGTAAAAGCAATTTCATGCCGTTTTTAAGGGTATGCTCGATAAGCCTTTTATCGAGCGATTCGGGAAAGGCAGTGGCATGTAAAAGGAGAAGACAGACAATAGAAGATAGAAAATAAAAGATTTGTCTTTTCATCAAATTCCTCCGACTCACAACTTATAACTCTCAACTTACGACTTGCAACAGTCGATAGCTATTAGTTGATTAATTTCTGGTGAAAAATGACTTTTTTGAACGACTTTTACGGTGGATTATATAACTTTGCGG
>CAYMMR010000307.1:0-3252 GCA_964391545.1 uncultured Nitrospinota bacterium
CGATATCATGCCTAGTCTCGTGGGCTCGGAGATGTGTATAAGAGACAGCTCTATAGCCTTTCCGTCAATTTCCTAAAATTTCCCATTAGCAGGGCGGTTATTCTACCGGGAGGCTTCTTACCTATAGTAAAATTATCCGCCTCTTTAACGGGTAATATCTCGAATGTAGTATTTGTAAGAAAGCACTCATCTGCCGATAATAATTCATCCTTGCTGAATTTTACTTCTCTAAAAGGGATATTGGCATCCTTTGCAAGCTGGATAACAATCTCCCTTGTTTCTCCATCGAGGACATCCACACCTGCCGGAGGTGTAATAAGAGCGCCCTTTGAAACTATGAAGATATTGCTTACAGTCCCCTCTGCTATATATCCGTCCTCTGTAAGCATTATCCCTTCCACCGCCCCACTCTCCTTTGCCTCTTTTTTTGCAAAAAAATTCGGGATGTAATAGTTGCATGCCTTGAGCGGAATCTTTATATAATCAGGAGACGATTTTTTAATAGAGGTTATTGCTATCTTAACCCCCTCCCTGTGCCATTCTTCCGGATAGGGCTTGAACTCCTTTGCATAGATGACAACAGTCGGAGATTTACATAAATCAATATCGAGCCCCGGCTCTCCTTCGCCCCGAGATATGGTAATCCTTACATAAGCATCGTTAAACCCATTTGCCTTAACTGTGTCTTCTACAGCCTTTTTTATTTCTGCTTTACCCATCGGTATATTCAAATAGACGCCCTCTGCCGACCTGAAGAGCCTTTCTATATGTTTATCCGCCATGAAGACCTTTCCGTTATAAGCCCTCATCGTCTCGAACACACCGCTGCCGTAGAGAAATCCGTGGTCAAGGGCGGATACCTTCGCCTCGTTTCTCGGAAAGAATCTGCCGTTTATGTAAATTAATTGCTTATTCATACTAATCCCTATCCCCTAACTCGAACGAGCCGGAAAAGTTATAATAGCGAAGAAACTTTCCTCGAACGACTTTTCCGGTGGATTATATAACTTTTCCTCTCACCGCATTTTTCTTTTGTTCCTCTAAAGTTATAAAAAGAGCAAAAGAAAAATAACGGAAGTGAGAGGAAAGTTTCTTCGCTTATAAAATTTTCTTGCCGTTTTACACAAGATTTTATTCATAAGTTACTAACACCTAATCCCTGAAATATCGCCTCTGCCTTAAATAGCGTCTCCTCATACTCCTTTTCAGGTTCGGAATCCGCTACTATGCCCGCTCCGGCATGAAAATATATTTTGCCCTTGCCCCCTGCCCCCCGAAACAAGTTCGGGGCAAGCTCTTGCCCCTTGCCCCTTTTTATTAACGCGCTCCTTATTATAATGTTTAAATCAATCCTTCCGTCATAACCTATATAACCCATCGAGCCTGTATAAATTCCACGTCTTACAGGCTCAAGCTCCTCAATTATTTCCATGCACCGCACCTTCGGGCATCCCGTAATAGTCCCTCCGGGAAAACATGCCTTTAATATATCGATGAATCCAACATCATCCCGCAGTTCTCCAACTACCTTTGAAACAATATGCCATACATGCGAGTAAGATTCAAGGGTCATAAGCTCATCCACTCTCACAGTGCCATACTTACAGACCCTCCCTAAATCGTTTCTCTCTAAATCCACCAGCATTATATGCTCTGCCCTCTCTTTTTCGTTCAGAAGAAGTTCTTTAGAAAGACTTATATCGCTTAGACCATTCTTTCCTCTTGGCCTTGTTCCTGCTATCGGCCTCGTTTCAATGCACCTGCCGTCAACCTTTATCAATCGTTCCGGAGAAGCGCTTACAATTTGCATATTCCCGAAATTTATATAACCTCCAAAAGGGGATGGATTGATGTCATTAAGCCGTTTGTAAAATTCCCATGCGTCTCCTTCAAACTCCGCCTCGAATCTCTGCGATAGGTTTGCTTGAAATATATCCCCTTCCTTTATATAATCCTTTGCTTTTTTAACCATTTCAACAAACCGAACCTTTGTCATATTCGATTTTAGATTCTTTGATATAAATTTCTGTCTTCCGGCTTCTGCCTTCTGGCTTCTGATTTTTAATACCAGTTTATTCAATCTTTCTACCCCATATCTATAATCCTCATCCCTTTTAATGCACACAATAACCTTTACAATACTCTCAAGATGATCGAATACGATGACTTCATCCGCAAAACCGATGTATAGGCTCGATATATTAATATCGTCAGCGGCAATCGAGGGTATCCTCTCGAAAAAGCGGATAATATCATAGCCAAAATACCCGATTGCCCCTCCCCAGAAATGGCGGAGATAATCTATATTTTCAGCCCTAAAATTATCCAGAAGCGATTGCAATTCGGAAAGCGGTTTTGAGCCGCCTATAATAAAAGGCTTATGAAAGGTTCCCAAAAAGGAGTAGCGGGAGTTCTCTCCTTCAGTCTTGCCGCTATGCAATAGAAACGAAAAGGGAGAGTCTCTGAAAAGCCTCTCAAATAAATCTAACGGTGTTTCGGTATTCAGCGGCAGGACGGTGACGATTGGAATAGATACATTGTCCTTTTTAAGATTATTAAATTTACGAATATCCGGAAATATCTCTAACACTTTACCATTATACACATTTGAAATTACAAAATTAAGAGGGTATAATCTTTTGCCATGGCTTTGAAGATAATTATTGACGGATACAATCTATTAATGGCATCCGACAGATTCAGGAGGGATTTTATCAATTCTTCCGAAGATGGACGGGAGAAATTTTTGAAAAACCTCTACGAGTATAAAAAATTAAAGGGGCATGACATCACCGTAGTGTTCGACGGGTGGAGGGGCGGTTACCCGACCGAAAAAAGAGAGGTCATAAAGGGGATTAAGGTCATCTATTCAAAGATTGGGGAAAAGGCAGATGAGGTAATCGAGAGGATGGTGGAAAATGGAGAAGGCTCTACGGTTATTACATCGGACAGAGAAGTGGCAAACTTTGCCTTAAGGCATGGCGCAGTCGTTGTATCTTCGGGAGAGTTCGAGGAGAGCCTGGCTCTTGCCGAAATTTCGATGCTGAAAGGCGAAACAGAGGAAGATGATTTTGAAACGGATATTACGACAAAAAAGAAAGGCAATCCGAGAAGGCTGCCAAAAAACGAGAGAAAGAAGATGCAGAGATTAAGGAAATTATAACCACAGAGAAATAAAATCATGAGACACAGATTTTCACAGACCTTATGATTAAAAAGTAAAGAAGCAAGTCTTTCTTTTAAGTTATACTC
>CAYMMR010000308.1:0-3246 GCA_964391545.1 uncultured Nitrospinota bacterium
TGACAGGGGTGGGCGAGGAGTGCGTTACGGGCATAGTTAAATTTGACAACAACATTCTGATGATGCTGGATTTCGAAAAGATTGTAGCCGAGGTGAACCCTTCGACCGGCATCGGCGAGGGGAGAGACAAGATTGGTAAAGCCGATAATAAAAACAAGACAGTTCTCATTGCAGAAGACTCCGGCATGATTATGAAATTGATAAAAGGGGCGCTTACCGATGCAGGCTACAATGTTCTCTGGGCATATAACGGAGAAGATGCGCTTAAAAGATTAAACGAGTTGTCGGATAAATCCGCTGCGCAGAATAAAAGCCTTACGAATTTTATTAACCTCGTCATATCCGATGTGGAGATGCCTAAGATGGACGGACTGCACTTGCTTTCGAGGATTAAATCCCATCCGCAGCTTAAGGAGCTTCCGGTTATTATATTTTCATCCATGGCGACTCAGGATAATATAAAGAAATGGCAGGGGCTTGGGGCAAGCGATTTTATAAGCAAGCCGGATATGAATATATTGATTAAGACTGTCGGCAAATATGTAATATAAAAGATAAAAACTTGTTAAAGGAAATCTCGAAAAATGTTCTTATACTGGGATTTGTCAGCCTTCTCACAGATGTAAGCAGCGAGATGATTTATCCCCTGCTGCCTATTTTTCTCGCTGCTGTCCTCGGGGCGGGACCTGCCTTTATAGGAATTATCGAAGGAATTGCAGAATCTACTGCCAGCATATTAAAACTCTTTTCGGGCTGGTTCTCGGATAAAATCGGGAAAAGAAAGGCATTGATCCTGAGCGGTTATTCCCTCTCTACTATAAGCAGGCCGTTGGTGGCGCTCGCATCGTCATGGCTTCATGTCCTTTTTATCAGGTTCTCCGACAGGGTAGGGAAGGGGATAAGAACTGCGCCGAGGGACGCCCTTATAGCGGACTCTACGCATCCTTCCAATCTCGGCAAGGCATTCGGGTTTCAGAGGGCTATGGACCATGCGGGCGCAGTAATCGGCCCTCTCATAGCATCTCTTATTTTATACGCATTCACACAGGACTATCGCACCGTATTCTACCTTGCGGCAATTCCAGGCATACTGTCCGTCATTTTAATTGTTTTTTTTGTCAAAGAAGTTCCGGCTTTAAAAGATGCGCCTGCCGTTGATCCCCCTTCTTTCAGCGAGAGGATTGGAAGGAGGGGAAAATTTAATCGCTTTCTCGTCGTTGTTGTTATCTTTACCCTCGGCAATTCCAGCGATGCCTTTTTAATTTTAAGGGCAAATGAGCTCGGGGTGTCATCGGCACAGATACCGCTGCTGTGGCTTGCCCTTCACATCGTTAAAATGCTGAGTTCGACGCCGGGCGGGGCTCTATCGGATAAAATTGACAGAAGATATGTTATAATTACAGGCTGGCTCGTATACAGCGCCATATATTTTGCCTTTGCCTTTGCAACGGAATCTTATCATGCGTGGATATTATTTGCCCTTTACGGCATATATTTCGGATTGACAGAAGGGGCTGAAAGGGCTCTTGTTTCGGATATGGTTTCATCCGGGGAGAGGGGGGTGGCGTATGGGTTATATCATTTTGCCGTAGGCATATCCCTTTTGCCTGCAAGTGTTTTGATGGGCGTCATCTATCAGGGTTTTGGCGCAGAGGCTGCATTCTCATTCGGGGCGATACTCTCGATAATAGCGGCACTTTTATTTATAATATTTGTGAAACCAACAAAAACCTGATTAACCACAGAACACAGAGGTTACAGAGAAAGAAAAAAATAAAGACACTGAAAGACACAGATAAATTATGATTAACACAGAAATAAAGAACCGTAAAAATCATAAATAATCAGTGTCCATCTGTGTCAAAAAAGATTAGTTTTTTCTCTGTGTTCTCTGTGCCCTGGTTTATAATTTAGGAATCGAAATGGAGAATCCGAAAAATTCGAGGATAGAAACTTACAGAATATTATCCGAAATTTATAAAGAGCCTGATATGTCTTTTGCAGAAGCGGTATGGAGGGGCGATTTATACGATGTCTTGAATACATACCTTAAGGAATTAAAGATAGAAGCAATCACAGAAGACCTTAAAATAATAGGGGAGGAAGATGAGGTTTTCGAAAAATTAAAGTCCGAATACTATCCGCTTTTTGCTGGTCCAATCCCTCCCTTTGCCCTGCCGGTAGAGTCGGTTTACAAGGAATGGGCCGCGGAGGAGGGCGCCATACTTTCAAATCAAAAGGGATTGCTGATGGGAGATTCTGCAATAGATATGATTAATATATATAAGTCCGAAGGAATCGAGATACCGTCTCAATTCAGCGCAATGCCCGACCATATTGCCCTCCTGCTCGAGTATGCAGCCCACCTGTGCGAGTCTGCATCGCTGGATGAGCAGAAAAAATTCATATCCGGCCATTTTGATTGGCTTGAACATTTCAGGGAGGATGTATTTTTGCTCTCCAAGAGCAAGTTTTATAGATGTGCGGTAGATTTAACGCTGAGATTTATACGGAACGAGAGGGAGTCGTTATCTTGAATTAAATGTTAGTTTCGCTCGCGCTGGCTTATAAATTATGAGCTATGAACTGAAGGATTTTTTCCTCGCAATAATACCTATATTCGTAGCTATGGATGCCATAGCCGTTCTGCCTATATTTATTAACATGACCGAAGGAGTAACCGCCGCAGAAAAAAAGGTCATACTCAAGCAATCTGTAATTACCGCCTTTATTGTAAGCATCTGTTTTCTTGTGGTTGGAAAATTTATATTTGGCGCGCTTGGAATAACCGTTTCGGACTTTAAAATTGCAGGAGGGATTGTCCTGCTCGTTATTGCAATAAATGACCTTCTTTTCCCGGGGAAAAGGAGGAGTTTTGAAGGCGCCTCGATAGGAGTAGTTCCCCTTGGAATGCCTTTAATCGTAGGTCCTGGTGTATTAACGGCCATAATCATTTTAGTGGATACGTACGGGTATCTCCCAACGCTCTTTTCCATCCTTTTCAATCTATTTATAGTATGGATAACCTTCAATAAATCGGATATTATAATAAAGACACTTGGAGAAAACGGTTCTAAGGGTTTTGCGAAGGTTATGAGCATCTTCCTCGCGGCAATCGCCGTCATGATGATAAGGAGAGGGATATTTGAATTGATTAACAGCCAAGCCTCCTAAATATTGCACCTCGTTATTTAGTTCACACTGAAAAATGACCTTTTTTTCACTTCCGTTATTTTTTCTTTTGCT
>CAYMMR010000309.1:0-3242 GCA_964391545.1 uncultured Nitrospinota bacterium
CGGCGCATCACGGATGCTCGGTTATTCAAAGGGGGAGATGACAGGAAAGAAGGCTGGAGACCTCTGGGTAAACCCCGAAGAGAGAAAGAAAATCCTCGAAACCATGAAAAGAGAGGGTTATATATCCAACCATGAAACTCAATTAACTACAAAAAACGGAAGGGTTATAGATGCCAGCCTCACCCTCTCATACATAAAAAACGGCTCCGGAAAATCTCTGGGAACGGTAGGCATAAGCAAGGATATAACGGATAAAAAGAGGCTCGAGCGCGAGATAAAAGAAAGAAATCAGGAACTCCATGAGCTTAATGAAAAACTCGAAGAAAAGGTCATCGAGAGGACAAAGGAACTCGAAAAGACAAACAGGGAGCTTGACAGGTCGAATAAATTAAAAAGCCAATTCATCTCTACCATGAGCCATGAGTTGAGGACGCCCCTTAATTCCATTCTCGGGTTTTCGGAGCTTCTCCATGAAGAGAATTTTGGACCCCTGACGCAAAAGCAGAAAAGGTATGTTCATAATATATACAACTCCGGAAGCCATCTATTACATCTTATCAACAATATCCTCGATATAGCAAAGATAGAATCGGGAAAGATGGAGCTTCATTATGAGAGCTTCTCGATTCCCAATGCCGTATCCGAGGTGGAAACTATAATAAAGCCCCTCATCGAAAAGAAGGGGCAGAATCTAAATATAAAAATCCACGAACTGCTGCCTTCTATAAGGGCAGATAAGGTAAAATTCAAACAGATATTATATAATCTCCTTTCCAATGCCGTTAAATTTACGACGGAAAGGGGAAATATCTTTATAGAGGCTGAACTGTCCACGAATGTCAGGCATAACTCCTCTCCGCAGTTGTTAAGACTTTCGGTAATCGATACAGGGATAGGGATTAAAAAGGAAGACCACGAAAGGATATTCTCGGAATTCGAGCAGGTTGACAGCAGCTTCAGCAGAAAATACGAAGGGACAGGCCTCGGGCTTTCATTAACAAAGAGACTCGTAGAGCTTCACGGCGGCGAGATTTTTCTCGAAAGCGAGGAAAACAAGGGGAGCAAATTTACGATAGTTATGCCAATCTTCGATGCTGCGGCTATTCCAGAAAAGAAGATAATACCTGTCGGGAAGCTCGAGATTCCTTATGAAATTGATATACCGAAAAAAAGGAGGGGAGAGTCGCCGCTTATTCTCGTCGTAGAGGATGATATGGCAACATCGGAAATTATTACCCTATATCTCGCACAGGGAGGCTACAGGGTTGCCCATGCCTATAACGGCGAAGAAGCCATGAAGCGTATAAGAGAGTTGAGTCCATTTGCAATCCTCCTCGATGTAATGCTGCCGGGAAAAGACGGCTGGGAGATACTGCAGGAGGTAAAGTCAGACCCCGATTTAAAGGATATTCCTATAGTCATATCGTCGGTTATTGACAATACGGAGCTTGGCTTTGCACTCGGCGCATCAGATTACCTTGTAAAACCTGTGGACAGGACAGCCCTGATGAATAAGCTGGCAGAGTTGAGCTTTGCAACGAAAAAGGGGAGAAGGCCCGTAAATATCCTGTGCATTGACGACCATGAAGATACACTCGAGATTCTGAGGTCAATACTCGAGCCCGCAGGCTACAGCGTCATAACGGCAACCTCCGGCAAAACCGGAATTGAAAACGCCGTTACCTACAAACCCGACTTGATTGTACTCGATTTGATGATGCCTGAAATGGACGGCTTTGAAGTTACACAGGAGCTTAAAAATAATACAATAACAATGGATATTCCGATACTCATCCTCACTGCAAAGGATATGACTATCGAAGACAGGCTGAGACTTGCAGGAAAGGTCGAAAACCTCATGCAGAAGACCCATTTTTCGGGCGAAGACCTGCTTATGCACATAAAGGATGTCGAGCTTGCACATCCTGCGAGGGCGGGGCTGGTGGACGATGTGAGCGGATTGTTCGACCACTACTATTTCCAGATACGGCTCGCACAGGAGGTCAGCAGGGCAGAGAGATATAAAAATACCTTCTCCCTGATAATGCTCGACCTCGATAATTTCACGGAATATATAAAGTCGCACGGGATACACAGGGCAAATATCTGCATCAAAAAAATCGCCGAATTTATGAGAAAGACACAGCGAGGCTCGGATACTATAGTCCGGTACGGCATAGATGAATTCTCAGCCATACTCTCGAACACAATAAAAGATTCCGCAGAAATCGTGGCAAAGAGATTTTTATCTTACATTGACACCTATCCTTTTTACGGGGAAGAGGTCATGCCGCAGGGAAAGGTAACGGCAAGCGTCTCTCTCGTAAGCTATCCGCAGGACGCATCGACACCGGAAGGGCTTATATCGAAGGCGCATCAGGCAATGAGAAGGGCAAAGGCAGCAGGGGGGAGAAGGGTGGAGATATATGGAAAATAAGGCGAAGATACTTATTGTCGAAGACAATCCCGTCAACCTCGAATTATTCATGGATGTCCTCGAGATGGAAGGATACAGCTGCCTTTCTGCCGCAAAGGGCGAGGAGGCAATAGAGATTGCAGGGAAGGAAAATCCCGACCTCGTCCTCCTCGATATTCAACTGCCGGGTATGGACGGCATGACGGTTGAAAGGACTTTAAGATCCAGCGATAATACAAAACACCTGAAAATAATAGCCCTTACCGCACATGCCATGAAGGGCGATAAGGAGATGTTTTTAGGCGAGGGGTTCGACGGCTATATAGCCAAGCCTATAAAGATTAAAGAGTTCATCGAAGAAATAAAGGGCTATATTGATTCTCTTTAATTTTTATGCTATATTTTACACATGAAAACTGCCACAGTTATTAAAAGAGTAACTACCGAATTCTTATACGATTTTCTAATAGAAGAATTTGAGAAAATCAACGATAGAATAGACAGGCTTGAAGATGGTCAGAATATTTTGCGAGAAGATTTGAAATCAACTAATCAGCGTATCGACCAGATGCAAAATACACTCCTCACCATGCAGAATACATTATTGCAAACCGTTCAGATATTGATAGAACAAAAAGCCCGTCTCTCGAAAGAGTAAATGAACAAAAGCATGTTTCACCACCACACAAAAGACATAAAGAAAAACATTAGAACACGAATTACACGAATATACAAATGGCACGAATAAAAAAAGTCAACAGTCAAAATAACACCCAAAAATAGACATTGAGAGTTGTCATTCCGAGCCCGTTCGCTCTGTCATTCC
>CAYMMR010000310.1:0-2866 GCA_964391545.1 uncultured Nitrospinota bacterium
ATGATTGACCTGATCTTGAGCGTATTGATATTCGATATGACATATATTACAATTTCAAGAACGGCAGCCGGCAAGGTAAAGACTTTGAAAGAGTGGATAGATTATGTGGGGAAAGACCATCTTCACCACCGTCTGTCCAATCTTGGACTAAGCAATAAACGAACGGTGCTATTCATATACCTGATAGCTGCCGCAATGGGGCTTAGCGCTATCGTTCTAAAAAACGGCAGGACGATTGACGCACTCTTATTGATACTTCAGGCTTTCCTAATTTATTTTATTATTGTTATTCTGATGCTTAAAGGGGGGAAACAAAACAGTGAACAGTAAACAGTGAACAGTGTTTAGTGATTAGTTATCAGTTTACTGACCACTGGTCACTGACCACTGAATTTTTGGGAGGTTTTATGGAAACCAACGCTGCAAACGAAAGCGCACAGATGAGAGACTCTGTCAGGGTGGATGTATCTTTCACTGTAACTTTCACTTTGATAGATGAAAAGGATTATGAAAACTTAAAAATTTTTACCCTCTCTCACAGGACAGGGGACAGAGAAGGCGATATAACTCCTTATTTCGCAGCAGGAGAATTGGAAAGCTTAGACCCTACTCTCGTAAAGATATGGCTCTCGATGAACAGCAAATTGGATTATGTAATAAATATTTTAAGAAGGAACGAAACTGGCGGGAAAGAAAAAGAGGGTTTATGCAAGGACATAAGCGGCAAGGGCATAAAAATGCTGTATAAAGGAGACTTATCCGCAGGACAATATATTCAATTGAAGATACGGCCGCCGACGTTTCCGCCATTTACGGTTATATCCGTTGGAAAGATTTTGAGGGCGGAAAAATCTCCTGCATCTAAGGAAGGCGAAATCGAAGCTGCTATCGAATTCGATGCAATCCATGAGGACGACAGGGAAGAGATTGTAAGTTATGTTTTTAAAAGACAGAGGGAGTTACTAAGGGCAAAATCAGTGGTCAGTGAATAGTGGTCAGTATCCAGTGGTTAGTAAATACTGAACACTCATCGCTAAACACTATCCACTGAATTTATGCAACCTGAAGCGTTCCTCTCTCTTTCCTCTTTCTCTCGCTTGCAGAAAGATGTTTTTTCCTTAAACGGATATTCTCTGGAGTAATTTCGACCAGTTCATCTTCTTCGATATATTCCAGCGCCTGCTCGAGGCTCATTTTAACCGGAGGGGTCAGTTTTATCGTATCATCCGCCCCTGCTGCCCTGACATTCGTTAATTTTTTCTCTTTGCAGGGATTTACAACCATATCCCCTTCCCTGGAATTTTCTCCTACTATCATACCCTCATAAACAGGTATAGCAGGTTCTATAAACAACTTGCTCCTCTCCTGAAGATTATTAAGCGCATAAGTGGTAGAAACTCCGTTTTCCATTGCAATCAAGACGCCGTTCTGCCTGTATGATATTTCGCCATGATAAGGGGCGTAGCCGTGAAATGAATGATGCATTATGCCTGTCCCCTTTGTCTCGGTAAGAAGCTCCGAGCGGAGCCCCATCAATCCCCTTGCAGGAACTATATACTCCAATCGTGTTACACCCGTATCCAGCGGGAGCATATTTTTCATATTGCCTTTTCTTGTGCCCAATTTCTCGATTATCTTGCCGACATAAACCTCTTCTACATCTATTATAAGCATTTCCACAGGCTCCATTACCGTCCCGTTTTCTTCCTTTAAAATAACCTCTGGTTTCGATACCTGAAACTCATATCCTTCCCTCCTCATTGTTTCGATAAGGATGCCGAGGTGAAGCTCTCCTCTCCCGCATAATTTAAAGGCATCTCCCCCTTCCATCTCTTCTATTCTCAAGCTTACATTGCTTTTTAATTCTTTTACAAGCCTCTCCCTTATCTGTCTCGATGTTACGAACTTTCCATCCTGTCCTGCAAACGGGCTCGTATTAACCATAAGGTTTATAGAGAGCGTAGGTTCGTCAATCTTTGTATAAGGCAGCGCTACAGGACAAGAAACATCCGAAAGGGTATCTCCAATATCCACATCCTTTAACCCTGCAACCGCAACAATATCTCCGCATACGGATTCTTCGATTTCCATCTGCTTCAATCCCTGATAACCGAGGAGCTTCAATATCTTTATGGATTCCGTAGCCCCGCTTTTCCTTACGAGGGCTATCTGTTCCCCTGTCTTAACTATCCCGTTGGCTATCTTTCCGATGGCTATTCTCCCCAGGTAATTATTGTAATCGATGGTCGTAACGAGCATCTGAAAGGGCAATTTTAAATCGCCCGGGGGCGGGGGGACATGCTTTACAACCGTCTCGAATAGGGGCTGTATGTCCTTTCCCTCATCTTTTACATCGAGTTTTGCCATGCCCTGTTTTGCAGAGGCATATACAACCGGAAAATCCAGTTGATTATCATTTGCGCCGAGATGGACAAACAAATCGAATATCTCGTTTAAGACATAGTCCGGTCTCGCCTCTGTCCTGTCTATCTTATTTATCACCACTACAGGTTTAAGATTAAGCTCCAATGACTTTTTCAATACAAACCTTGTCTGGGGCATCGGTCCGTCGCAGGCATCGACCAAAAGAAGAACGCCGTCAACCATGCGGAGTATCCTCTCGACCTCTCCTCCGAAATCCGCATGACCGGGCGTATCAACGATATTTATTTTATAATCTCTATAAAATATCGAGGCGTTCTTAGAGAATATTGTAATGCCCCGCTCCCTTTCAAGATCATTGCGGTCCATTACCCTGTCTACGATATGTTCGTTATCGCGAAAAACCCCCGACTGTCTGAGCATGGCATCCACAAGCGTGGTCTTGCCGTGGTCTACGTGGGCGATTATCCCTATATTCCTTATT
>CAYMMR010000310.1:2876-3231 GCA_964391545.1 uncultured Nitrospinota bacterium
TATTCTGTTCCCATCCATTGCCTTTAATTCCTTTCTAAAAATAAAAATTTCCCCTCTGTCTATTTTCGAATTGGTTCTTAAAACAGGTGCGGGACCTCTTCGATGGGAGGGTTTAAAACATTCTCTCATTAATATCGCCTTTTTGCAACATAAAAAAAACAAAAATGTATAAAGTAGAACGGAAAAAATGCCGATTTTGTTAATAGAAGCCGGATTTTTCAAGAAGAAAAACCTAATTTCCTTAATAAAGGGGAATTTATTTTATGTACCGTATACTCCAATCGGATTTTTTGCTTTCCGAAATTTCAGAAGTTTTTGATTACCTTTATCAGTTTTGTATGGTATTATATAACCA
>CAYMMR010000311.1:0-3217 GCA_964391545.1 uncultured Nitrospinota bacterium
TTAATATATACGGCATGACCGTAATGGAGGTAAAGGGATTTGGCAGGCAGAAGGGACACACGGAGCTATACAGAGGAGCGGAATATACCATTGATTTTTTGCCAAAGCTGAAAATAGAGATTGTAATAAACGATGATGCTGTCGAAAAAGTCATTGAAGTTATAAAGAACTCTGTCAGAACTGGTAAAATAGGAGATGGAAAGATCTTCGTTATACCTGTAGAGGAAGCCGTAAGAATAAGGACTGGAGAGAGGGGCAAAGACGCCATATAGTGTTAAGTGTTAAGTGTTAAGTGTTAAGTGTTAAGTGTTAAGTGTTAAGTTAAGAATTTACTCAACACTCAACACTCAACACTTTTAGGGGGGATGTTATGAAAGAGGCTCTTTTTAGAAAATTATGGAAATTCACAACTAACCGCAGTAAAAGATTTTCATTCCTCGCCGTTATTGTATCCCTGAATATTTTATTTTTAGCCTCTTCGGCGATGGCAGAAACTCCGCAGGGGATAGATAAGGCGGATACGGCATGGATACTCACCTCGACCGCATTGGTCATGCTGATGACGCCGGGACTCGCTATCTTTTACGCAGGCATGACAAGAAAGAAAAATGTCCTCGGCACGATGATGCACAGTTTTTTCATATTGGCGCTTATAAGCGTTCAATGGGTAATATGGGGATACAGCCTCTCCTTCGGCAGCGATATAGGCGGGCTGATCGGAGGGCTTGGGTACTTTGGGTTAAATAGTGTAGGAATAGAGCCCAAGGGAACCATACCGCATCTCGCATTTATGATGTTTCAGGGGATGTTTGCCATTATAACGGTTGCCCTTATTACCGGCGCCTTTGCAGAGCGCGTGAAATTCTCTATGGTGGTGGTATTCGGCATTCTATGGGCTACACTCGTTTATGACCCGCTATGCCACTGGATATGGGGAGGCGGATGGCTGGGCAAATTAGGCGTCCTCGACTTTGCAGGGGGGATGGTCGTTCATATAAGCTGCGGTGTATCGGCATTGGTAGCAGCCATAGTAGTTGGAAAGAGGAAAGGTTATCCGAGAGAGCTTATGCCGCCGCATAATCTCGGACTAACGGTAATCGGCATGGGCTTGCTCTGGTTCGGATGGTTCGGATTCAATGCAGGAAGCGCACTCGCATCGGACGGGCTTGCTGCAACTGCCTTTGTAACAACCAATACTGCTGCGGCAGTAGGAACAATCACATGGGTCTTTATAGAATGGAAACTCAGGGGAAAACCCACGATACTGGGAGCCCTTTCAGGCTCGGTAGCAGGACTCGGTTCAATAACGCCTGCCGCAGGTTTTGTGGGAATAGGGTCTTCGATTATTATAGGATTTATAGGCGGAATAGTATGCTACTGGGGAGTAAGCATACTAAAGCCTAAGCTCGGTTATGATGACACCCTCGATGTCTTTGGCATACACGGCATAGCAGGCACATGGGGGAGTTTTGCAACAGGTCTTTTTGCATCAAAGCTTATAAACCCGGCGGGGGCAGACGGGGTATTTTTCGGCAATACATGGCAGATAGTCCCGCAGCTTACGGGTATTATTACAACATGGCTTCTTGCAGGTGTATTGACTTTTATAATCTTAAAGCTGTTAGATGCCTTTATCGGTTTAAGGGTTACGGACGAAGATGAGGTTATGGGGCTTGACCTGTCCCAGCATGGAGAGAGCGGGTATAATTTGTAATCCTTAAAGGGTTATAATAGCGAAGAAGCTTTCCTCTCACTTCCGTTAATTTTTCTTTTGTTTTATTTTAAAATTGCTGAAGAACAAAAGAAAAATTAAAAAGTCGTTCGAGGAAAGTTTCTTCGCTTATAAAATTCCAAGTTACTTCCTTTCTTATTTAATTTCCTTTTCCAAGATTAAAAGTATCGTGCAGTGTTCTTACTGCAAGCTCGGTATATTTCGAATCGATCACGCAGGAGATTTTTATCTCCGATGTGCTTATCATTATAATATTGACATTTTCTCTCGCAAGCGCGGCAAACATTTTTGCCGCAACACCGGAGTGGCTTTTCATGCCCACACCCACAATCGAGACCTTTGCAATATTCTCATCGAGCTTAACATCCTGAGCCCCTACCTTATCCGCAACATTTTTTGTAATACGGAATCCTATTTTTGCATCGGACTTGGGCACGGTAAACGATATGTCCGTCAATCCCCTTTCGCTCACATTCTGGATAATCATATCCACATTTACATTTTCATCGGCAATTTTTCCGAATATCTCTCCAGCGATACCCGGCCTGTCCGGAACCCCTACGATAGTAAGTTTTGCCTGATTCTTATCCGAGATTACACCCGACACCATTACCTCTTCCATCTCCTCATCCTCCCCTGTAACAAGCGTCCCCTCCCCTTCCCCGAATGTGGGCTTTACGAGGATAGTAACGCCGAACTTTGCCGCAAATTCAACGGAGCGGCTCTGCAAGACCTTTGCGCCGAGACTTGCCATCTCCAGCATCTCTTCATAACTGATTCTGCTTAACCTGCGGGCATCGGGGACTACGGAAGGGTCGGCAGTATAAACCCCGTCTACATCGTCTTTATAAATTATGCACTTTTCGGCATTTAAAGCCGACGCCAGCGCTACTGCAGTTATATCCGAGCCTCCCCTTCCCAGGGTAGTTACATCACCCGTCTCGCTTATACCCTGAAACCCTGCAACTATAGGGATAATTCCTTTCTCCATTGCATCTTTTAATCTCTCTGCAGTAATCTTTTTTATCCTCGCCTTGAAATGGACAGAGTCGGTTATAATTCCAACCTGTCTCCCTGTAAATGATATAGCCCTCTGTCCCATCGCCTGAATTGCCATCGCAAGCAGGGATGCAGACACCCTCTCGCCGTTCGAGAGAAGAAGGTCTAACTCCCTCTGGCTCGGCTCGCTGGAAATCCGATGCGCCATCTTCAACAATCTGTCCGTCTCTCCTGCCATTGCAGACACCACAACAACGACATGGTCTCCTGCATTGCAGGCATCCACAACCTTTTTAGCGACATCACGAATCTTCTCCAGATTCCCTACCGATGTTCCGCCGTATTTATGAACCACTAAAGACATATATAATTTACGATTTTGATTATACTGTAAAAACCTTTTCCTGAACGACTTTTTCCGGTGGATTATAAAACTTTTCCTTACACCGCATTTTTCTTTTGTTCCACCCCCCCCTCAATCCCCCC
>CAYMMR010000312.1:0-3172 GCA_964391545.1 uncultured Nitrospinota bacterium
AGGAGTATAACTTAAAAGAAAGACTTGCTTCTTTACTTTTTAATCATAAGGTCTGCGGTTAAATCATGTTTTTGTGGCTGTATTCGATAATATAAAACTGAAATAGGGTGGAGCATATTACCAGCACAAGAGGGCCTATTATAATACCTATAAAACCAAAAGCCGTCAGTCCGCCAAAAACGCCAAGTATGGTCAGAAACAGAGGGGCTTTAGAATGGCCGCTTATGAATAGGGGGCGAATCATATTATCGATTGTGCCGACGACCAATAGGCACCAGAGTCCCAATGCAATTGCATGGCTTGCCTCTCCTGACAAAAACAAATAACTCACAACCGGAATCCATATTATTGTCGTCCCTATTATAGGCACTATCGAAGAAATGGCAGTAGCAGCGCCCAAAAGCACAGGAGAGTCGACGCCTGCCGCTGCGTAACCTATTCCCGCGAGCGTCCCCTGGGCAAGTCCTGTAAGGAGTATTCCATAGAAAACTGCATAAATCATCTGGTGAAACTTATCCCTTAGAATCTCTATCTCCTCTTTTTTAAGCGGAATTATATCCAGTATGGTGCGCCCCCATTTTTCGCCGTCTTTAAAAAGGAAAAACATGGCAATCACCATAAATATAAACTTTATTATGAAAATAAAAATGTTCTTGATTACCTCGCCCGAATGCTGAAAAAGAAACTCTGCAATCCGTTTACTCAATGAAAGCAGGACGGGCCTTGTGGTAGTTCCGAAATGGGAGAGAAAGTAATTCATATTTGCCCAGATGGTTTCGCCGAGCGGATGGCTTTTAAACAATTCGAGAGGGGGGTATATGCCCTTTTCAAACCATTCCTGAATGGTATTGTAAATCTGTATTGTCTCTATGGACAGCATCTCTAAAAGAATGACAAACGGCAGCAGTATAATCAGTGTTAGAAGGGCGGTGGTAGCCAATGCAGATATGATATCCCCTTTTATCTTTTTTTTGATGCGGTGGTGGAGAGGCTGCGCCGCCATTCCAATCAAAACTGCCCACATTACCGGAAAGATTAACGGCTTTAAAATTATTATAAGAAGCGCAAGACCTCCTGCTAAAGCGCCGAAGGCAAGCAGCGCATAAAATACGCCTGTGTTCATACCAATATAATACAGGGTCAAGGGGCAGGGGTCAAGAAGTTAAGATATTTATTTGACATGAATCTTTGCTAAATGTATCCTTAATGAGCTATGAGTATCAATCCGATGTTAGAGACAATAGTCGTTGGCGCCCTGGATGTAAATTGTTATATTATAGGCTGCGAAGCACATGGCAAGGCGGCAGTTATAGACCCCGGCGACAGCCCAAAAACCATTCTTAACTTTATAAATAGTAAAGGTTTTAAAATAGCTTGTATCATTAATACCCATGCTCATGCAGACCATGTAGGGGCGAATGGAAAAATAAAAGAGGCATCCGGCGCTCCCCTGCTTATTCATAAAGGAGACTCTGACTTTTTGACATCCGAGTCAAGCAAAGAGATGGCAGCCTTTTACGGAGTCAGCCCTTCGCCAAAGGCGGACAGGCTGCTTTCCGAGGGGGATACGATAGAGATATGCCCGGATATAAGTTTTAAGGTTATTCATACACCGGGGCACTCTCCGGGCGGGATATGTCTTTTGTATAACAACATCTTATTTACAGGCGATACCCTGTTTAGCGGGTCTGTCGGTAGAAGCGATCTTCCCGGCGGCTCGCACAGCAGCCTTATAAGCTCGATAAAAAACAAATTAATGATATTGGATAACAGCGTTAAAATATATCCGGGACACGGACCATCTTCTACGATAGGGGAAGAGAAGAAATATAACCCATTCATAAAGATTTAGTCGCTTATGAAGTCTATTGTTGATGAATTCGTTAATTACCTCACCATAGAAAAGGGACATTCTCATAATACAATCGAGTCTTATCGAAGAGATATTGTAAAATTCCTGGAATTTATAAAATGCGGGACAATAGACGAATTCGGCAAAGTTGACCAGAGAGGAATAATCGCCTACCTCTTGCATTTAAGGGAAAAAGGGAGGGCGTCAGCCTCCGTATCGAGACACCTCGTATCAATAAAGGTCTTTTACAAATTCCTGATGCTCGAGGAAATCATCGATATTAATCCAACGGAGAATATCGAATCTCCGAAACTATTGAGGAGACTCCCAGATTTTCTCACATTGGAGGAGGTTGACAATATCCTCGCCCAACCTGATAAAAATGACAGACTCGGCATAAGAGACATAGCAATGCTCGAGTTATTATATGCAACAGGCTTAAGGGCATCGGAGTTAATATCTCTCAAGCTCAATGATATTAATATGGAGCGGGGCTATATAATAACCTTTGGCAAAGGCTCTAAGGAGAGGGTCGTCCCCATAGGCAGTTCCGCACAGGAGAAATTAAAGAGGTATCTCGAAGAATCGAGGCATTTATTGACAAAGGGGAGAGGAGGAGACGAGCTTTTTGTAAGCAGATTCGGAGAAAAGATGACACGGCAGGGCTTTTGGAAAATAATTAAAAAGTATGCTCTCCTGTCGGGCATAAATAAAGATATAAGCCCTCATACATTAAGGCATTCATTTGCAACACATTTACTTGAAAGAGGGGCGGATTTAAGGTCTGTCCAGCAGATGCTCGGTCATGCAGACATATCCACAACACAGATATACACCCATGTGGTAAGGGAAAGGCTGAAGGAAATTTATGATAAACACCATCCGAGGGCATGAAAGATGAAGGGTGTTGCTCATACCGCAAATCTGAAATGGACAATGTCTCCGTCTTTTACGATATAATCCTTGCCTTCGAGCCTCATCAAGCCCTTTTCCTTTGCGGCCTGTTCCGAACCGGATGAGATGTAATCGTTATACCCTATCACCTCCGCCCGTATAAAACCCTTTTCAAAATCGGAATGTATCACGCCCGCAGCTTGAGGCGCCCTGGTTTCCCGGACGACTGTCCATGCCTTAACCTCTTTCTTGCCTGCGGTAAAGTAGGTAATCAGGTTCAATAATTCATATCCTTCTTTTGCAAGCCTGTCAAGCCCCGATTCTTTTAAGCCTGCGTCTTTTAAAAACTCGGACCTTTCTTCCTCCGGCAGTTCCGCTATCTCCGCCTCTATCCTGCCGCACATAACCACAACATTTGCCTTCTCC
>CAYMMR010000313.1:0-3155 GCA_964391545.1 uncultured Nitrospinota bacterium
TCGCTACAGGGACATAAGGTCTTATATAAATCGTTCGTGCATAATCTGGGTTTATTTGTATTTTATTACAAGATACATGCCATAAATAGGGAAAAAGGGGAGTTTAATTTTTAGGCAGTAAAAACAAATAGTTACAATGTGGAAATTTTACGAAATAGGTTATCCATAAAAATAAATAGTGTAAAATATTACAGAAGTGTATTGACAAAAGTGTAACATTTCAGGTTTTTTCTCGTCGGTAGAACATCTTACGATTCACCTTAAGTTTTTCTGCTGCGAGGGATTTGTTGTTATTGCATTTTTCGAGGGTTTTTTGTAATATACGGTCAACGATATTATCGAGGGTTGTATCTTTCGAACTCAGGTCAATACTTATCTGGAGCTTGCCTTCCTCATCCGATAAGCTATCTTCGTGCTTCCTAAGACTCTGGTTTATCGTAAGATGCTCGGGTCTTATTAATTCATTCTGGGTGAGTATAGCCGCTCTTTCGAGACAATTTTTCAATTCGCGGATATTTCCGGGCCAGTTATAGCTTAGAAATAAATCCATCGCCTTCTGTGAAAGACCGGGAAGAGGCTTCCCGACCTTGCTTCTTAACTGCTCCAAAAAATAATCTACAAGAAGCGGAATATCTTCTCTCCTCTCCTTTAAAGAAGGGAGCGCTATCGGAAATATATTAATCCTGTGAAAAAGGTCTTCTCTAAATTTTCCTTCTTTAACCATTTCCGGGAGATTCCTGTGGGTAGCGGTTATTACCCTGAAATCGGCTTTAACAGGCTTGTTCGAGCCGAGCCGCTCGTAGGTATGCTCCTCGAGCACCCTCAGCAGCTTTGTCTGCAAATCGAAGGGCATATCTCCTATTTCATCGAGTAAAAGAGTTCCCTTTTGGGCAATATCGAACTTGCCCTCTTTATCTTTATCCGCTCCTGTAAAGGCGCCTTTTACATAACCTAAAAGCTCGCTTTCAAGAAGGGCTGACGGGATGCCTGCGCAGTTTATAGCTACAAACCTGTTCTCCATCCTCTCCCCTCCGTAATGTATCGCCCGCGCCAATACCTCCTTGCCTGTTCCGCTTTCCCCGTATATAGCTATTGTTGTCTTGGGATTTGCGGCAACCTTTTCGGCAAGTTTAAGGGCTTTAATCATGCCGGGTGATTTTGTTACAATATTTTGAAAGCTATACAAACCCCTAAGATGTCCTTTAAGCTTTCTGTTTTCCTCGCTCAGTCTGTAGTGGTCGAGAGACCTTCCGATAGTGGAAAGAAGGTCGTCATCATTAATAGGCTTCTGGACATAATCATAGGCGCCCTCCTTGATGGATATGACTGCGTCTTTAATGCTTCCGTAGGCAGTTACCATAATAAAAGGGATGTCGCCATGCTTAGACTTTACCTCCCTCAACAGCATTATGCCGTCCATCTCCGGCATTACCTGGTCCGATATTATAAGGTCAACACGATTCTTCTTGAGAAGCTCCAGAGCCTCGAGCCCGTTACCCGACATAATAATATTGAAGCCCTGTTTTTTAAGATGAAAATCGAGGAGGTAGCGGGAACTCTTTTCATCGTCAACGCAAAGTATCGTTACATCTTCGGTATTCATAGGATTTATTCAAGTCATGTCTTACCATTCCGTCCTGACAGGGTATCTCGTTATATGATTGTCCGGCGTCAGGATGACAAGGCTGTTTGAAATCGCCTGGCAAATTAAAATCTTGTCAAAAGGGTCTTTGTGGTATTCCGGCAAACGGGAACTGAAAATTTTTTCTTTGCAAGCCCTATGGGGCGCTCCTTCTGCAAATGAGGAGCAAGGGGACGGATTTCCGCCACAGGATAGTTCCTTTTGCAGAGAAGAATGGTTTCCCCTTCCTCCAATTCATTCAGGTAGTGCGAAAGATGCGTCTTTGCTTCATGGACATTCAGCTTTATCACAACAATTAAATACTAAACCATGTAGTGAGTCAAGTCAAGAAAGTTTTGTAACTGATGATATGTGAGTGAAAGTGTAAGTGAAAGTAACAAAAAACTTGATTTAACCGCAGCGTCGCAAAGGCACAGAGAAAGAAAAGTTAGAAAGTTTGTAAAGTTTATAAAGTTATAAAGTCCATTCAACGACTTTCTACTTTATAACATTATGAACTTTTTACTTTTTTTGTTTTCCTTTGCGTTCTTTGCGTCTTTACGGTTTTATAATTTACACTTTATTTTTAAACCATTCCACTGTCCCTCTAAGTCCTTCTCTAAAATCCACTCCCGGCTTGTATCCGATTATGTCTCTTGCCCTGCTTATATCGGCATGGGAATGTTTTATATCTCCGGACCGCGGCTGGGAATATACCGGTTCAACCTTTTTGCCTGAAAGAGAATAAAGCTCTTTTAAGAGTGTGTTTATAGTATATCTGTCTCCGCAGGCTATATTGAAGATTTTGCCGGAGGCATTATCGTTTCTGCATGACAAAAGATTCGCCTCTACTACATTTTCTATAAAGGTAAAATCTCGAGACTGCTCTCCGTCGCCGTATACGACAGGACTGCTTTGATTAAGGATAGCGGTAATAAAACGCGGAATAACTGCGGCATACTGAGATTGGGGGTCCTGATTCGGACCGAAGACATTAAAATATCTCAGGGAGACCGTTGGAAGTCCATAGACCTTGTAAAAGACACTGCAATAATACTCGCCTGTCAATTTTGTTACTGCATAGGGGGATTGGGGATTGGGCGTCATATCCTCCCTTTTCGGCAAAACAGGGGTATCGCCGTAAACAGAGGATGACGAGGCATAGACAAATCTTTTTATTTTTGCCCCTTTTGCGGCATTAAGCAAATTCAATGTGCCTGTTATATTAACGCCGTTGGAAGAGAGCGGATCTTTGACCGATCTTGGAACGGAAGGAAGGGCTGCCTGATGGATTATAAAATCCATATCCCTGACAGCCTTCGATACTGTATCGCCATCTCTTATATCGCCGTCTAATATGTCTATTTTTCCCGATATACCGCTTATATTCTCTTTTTTGCCGGTAGAAAAATTATCGATGACTCTGACCGATTCGCCTTCTTCGACCAGTTTCTTCGCAATATTGGAGCCTATAAACCCGGCGCCGCCGGTAATTAGGTAATTCATAATTAAGTGTTAAGTGTTAAGTGTTAAG
>CAYMMR010000314.1:0-3143 GCA_964391545.1 uncultured Nitrospinota bacterium
TGAGCGAAGCGAAGAATCTCTTTTATCCGCAGGCTTTAGCCTGCGTTTTGTTCTTCTCGATAAAGTTTTATTATGCGAAGCGAATAAGCAACAGTCCTGTCCATTATATTTTCCTTTTTTAACTCTTCACTCTTCATTCTTAACTCTTAACTCTTTCTGTCTCTCCGGCAGTGTTACGATAAATGCGCTTCCCTTGTCCGGAGAGCTTTTTGCCGTAATCCTGCCGCCGTGGCGGCTGACGATCTTACGGCATATCGGAAGCCCCATGCCAGTCCCTTCATACTCCTTTCGTCCGTGAAGCCGCTCGAATGGCTTAAATATCCTTTCGAGATGCTTTTCATCGAAGCCGATGCCGTTATCCTCGACAGTGATTTCGTAAAATCTCCCTTTGCCCTCTCCCTCTCCCCTTTGGGGAGAGGGTTGGGGTGAGGGTATTAGTCTGCTTTTTACAGTAACAACCGGGGCTTCTCCTGTTTTATGGAATTTCAGCGCATTCGAGATGAGGTTCTGAAACAACTGGAACATCTGTGTCTTATCTGCATCTATGACAGGCAGATCGCCTATATCCACCCGTCCTCCTGTTTGCGTGATGCGATTTTCAAGGTCAACGACTATTTGAGAAATCACATCCTTCAAATTCACGGGATTAAATGGTTTTGCCTTTGTCGTTACCCGTGAATATGTAAGAAGGTCGTTTATAAGAGTCTGCATCCTGCCTGTGGCATTATTCATCCTTTCGAGATAATCCAATCCGTCTTCGCCGAGAGTTTCGGAATATTTCATTTTAAGACGGTCTCCGAAGGCAATAACCTTGCGGAGCGGTTCCTGAAGGTCGTGAGAGGAGATATATGCGAAGTCCTGAAGCTCCCTGTTGCTCCGCTCCAGCTCCTCTGTGTAGCGCTGAAGTTTTTCCTCCGACTGCTTGCGCTCCGTTACATCGCGGACAATCCCCGTAAAGATATGCCTGCCCTCTTTTAAAAATTCACCGAAAGATATTTCGAGGGGAATCTCTTTGCCGCTCTTATGCAAGCCCGGAAATCCTATGCCTTTCCACGAGTATTTTTTTACGCCTGTAGCAATATAACTTTTGAGCGCATCGATATGGGGAGTCCTTAAATGCTCAGGCATCAGTATGGTGATTTTTTGTCCGATTATCTCCGTCTGGGTATAGCCGAATATATCTTCGAGCGCATGGTTGGCAAAAAGAATTGTGCTTTCTTCGTTTATCATTACTACTGCATCGGATACGGTTTCGACAACGCTTCCATACTGCTCACCGCTTTCTTTTAAAGCCCTCTCCGCCATTTCATGCCCTCTGATTCTAAAGATGATGGGACGGAATGCAAAGATATACAATATAGGAAATAATAAGAGGATAAGCAAAAGGCTGTCTATAAGGGCTTCGGCAACAGGGGAAATGGATTTTATTATATGATGCAAAAACATCATTATGCCAAACTCCGCAATAAGTATGGCAATTATTATGCATACAAATAACTGGGCAGGTGTAAGCTTATATTGTCTCATGTGTAATCCCGATTAATTTATAAACTTCATCCATATCGATATGATTCCTTACTATTTCTGCCAGTTTATCATATTCCCTGTCGGGATTGAAGATATGAACTGCTGCTAAGGGCCGAAGACCCTTCTCGATGCGAAGGGAATCAATGAATCTCCTTCTGAAAATATCGTTTTCAAAAATGCCGTGGATATAAGTTCCCCATATATTTCCATTGCCTGTTTTCAGTCCGTCCATTATCTCTACGGCATCGTTTCCACGTTTCGTAATTTTAAACACAGGCATTTGACTTGCCCCTTGCCCCTTGCCCCTTGCCCCTTCCGTAAAAGACTTCCCCATGTGTATCTCATACCCCGAAACCTCGATGCCAGAATCGAGATGCACGGCTTTGACCCGATGGGTGATTTTTTCGGGACAAAATTCCGTATTCATATCGAGGATCCCTAATCCATCGATTTCCGATAAATTAGACTCTGCATTGTCTTTATCAACAATCTTTTTCCCAAGCATCTGATACCCGCCGCATATACCTGTTACCATTGTTCCGTTACCTGCATACTCAATGATTTTTTTATCGAGCCCCGATAATTTAAGGTGCAGAATATCGGATATGGTATTTTTTGAGCCGGGTATAATGAGGACATCCGGGGAATTTATATCTTCGCATCTCTTTATATACCTAAGATTAACATCCGGCTCTATTTCAAATGGGTCAAAGTCCGTAAAATTTGAGATATGTGGCAGCATGATTACATCAATAGATATACAACCCCCTATCCCCCTTAACAAAGGGGGAATTAAAGGGGGTTGTTCTCCCTTTGTTAAGGATACAGAGTCTTCCTCCATTATTCGTATGTCCCTGTAATAGGGGATAACACCCATCACTTTTTTACCTGTCTTCTCTTCTAAGAAGGTTATCCCTGAATCGAGCAGCTCTCTCCTGCCCCTGAATTTGTTTATGATAAATCCCTTTACCCTCTTCCTTTCCTTTTCGGAAAGAAGCTCCATAGTTCCGACAAACCAGGCAAAGACACCGCCTTTATCGATGTCCCCGACTAACAGAACAGGTGCGTCAGCCAGTTCTGCTATACCCATATTGACAATATCGTGGCTTTTTAAATTTATCTCTGCCGGGCTCCCCGCTCCTTCTATTACCACAATATCGTATTCAGCCATCAGCCTGTCCAGCGATTCCCTGACAATCTTCATTGCCTCTTTCTTGAAATGTATATATTCCTCTACAGTCATGTTTCCAACAGGCTTACCCTTTACTATAACCTGCGCCATCGTATCGGCGGAGGGTTTCAGGAGTATGGGATTCATATCTACGGATGGCTCTATTCCGCATGCCTCTGCCTGAACGACCTGCGCCCTCCCCATCTCCCCCCCGTCTTTGGTTACAAAGGAATTGAGAGCCATATTCTGAGATTTGAACGGAGCTACCCTGTAACCGTCCTGCATAAATATCCTGCATAACGCAGCGGTTATAACGCTCTTTCCGACATGGGACCCCGTTCCCTGTATCATAATCGTCTTAGCGGACATATAAAAAACCTTTCACCACCCCTTATTTTCAGTCTGTGTGAGTCCGTGGCTAATCAGATTTTTGCTTATTCATAAT
>CAYMMR010000315.1:0-3136 GCA_964391545.1 uncultured Nitrospinota bacterium
TATTAAAATCGAGCCATTTTTCGATATCACTTCTTCTAAATCTAAGCCCACCGATTTTTTTCAAATAAGGTATTCGCTTCTTAAAAGTAAGCTGGTAGATTTGTGCCCTCCGCATATTAAGAAGTTCAGCAACCTCATCAGTTGTCATAAGTTTTTCCATCTGTATCACCTCCTTTCTAAAAAAAATGTTTAAGTAACACAAATGTTTAAGTAAAGGAATTGGAAACTGACAGCCATAAAGGACTTGCAACAAGAGAAGATATTGCTCTACTAAAAGAAGACTTATTAAGTGTAAAGGGTGAACTTGGGGATATTGCAAAATTAACCGAGAGACTTATTGCCGTTGAAAGTGGGTTAAAACTTATAAAATGGATAATGGAAATCATGCTTGCTGGTGTCATATCTCTTGTCATAAAAATATTTTTTTTACCTCTTGACAAAGTTTTAAAAGGGTGTATATTAAAAGCAAATAAAGGGAGGGTAAAATGAGTGACGGTGAAATAATGTTAATAGCCTTCATGGCATGGGCTGCGATTATAATTGCTGCGGTTATAGGGATAATATATGGTTTAAAAACCGGCAAGCTTAAAACCCCGCCTCCTGGGGAGGTATCTCATAGTGATGATAATTACAGGATTGATTATAAGATGCCAGAACCTTGTGGAAGTTACGATTTTCCTTTGGTTTTTTAATGTTTCGCTACATTCTATTGCCCTAACTCGTCTCTGCTTCTCTTCTTCAGAAGCAAGCGAAAATGGCGCTGCTGCATCTGCAAACCCTTTTCCAAGTTTACTAACCTTTTCTTTGATAGCAGGCGATAGAGAATCTGCGCCGTATTCCTTTGGGTTTAATGCCCTTGTATAATCGTAAAAACTTTTTGTGTAGTCTCCCATCCTGCCTGCTACATATTTAGCTACATCTTCATTTTTGGTAAGCCCTATATCCCTTGCCTCTGTTATAGAGGCACGAATAAACCTATCCGCTTCAGAAATAAGCAAATTAGCATTTTCCTGTTCTACTGATCTTCTCCCAACGCTCCCTTTCCCCTCTATGCTAGCATGGGCTTTGACATCGATTGAAGTTTTTGCTCCTGTCCCCAAAAGCATAAGTCCACCTGAAACAGTTGATTTATTAGAAATACTACCGCCAGCAGAGATACTAACACTTCCTTCTGAAGATCCTATACTTAGTCCTTCCTTATCTAATCTTTTCCCTAATTCCTCTGCCCAGTCTTTCGCTGTATCTGCTACACCTGATTCGCTTATTCCATTAGTTTCGGGCTTATATTTAGCAAGTTTTTCGTCATACACAAACCTTGCTACTGCAGGGTCTTTTTCCAATGCCATTTGCATAACATGCCCTAACTCAAAACCATGATTCACAATGCTCTCTTCTACATCCTTATTTATTTTTTCAGTCCCTCTGTAATCTGTATTCAATTTATCTGTTGTCTCTTTCTCTGTCACAGTCTTCTCTCTCCTCGTTTCCTCCAACTTATTATCCACCTTCACCTCTTCTCTCCCTGTCTTCTTATTATAAGTATCGAACTCGCTGCTATCGGCTCCTTTCTGGAGTCTGGCAACCGATATACTTCCATCGGGTCCCCTATCGATTTCCACCTTCTGATTATCGAAGACCTTCGCATTCTCGAAGTTCTTTTTAATCTCTTTTTCAAGCTGCTTGCCTCCTTTTGTGTCTAAATCGATGACACCCTCCTGCCGTCTGCCTACAAGTTTCCCTTCAGAATCCTTAGTAGTGGTTGTAGTGATTCCATCCCGCCTCGTTTCCTCTATCGATCCTGCTGCGTTGGCTATTACCCTTCTCCCGTCCTGGTTAAGAATGCCTGTTATATTAACAGGTTTGCCTGTAGCAGGGTCTATATCGCTGGCTAATTTCATACCCTTTTCTATGTAGTTGATTCCATCGTTTTTTAGAACTTCTAATATACTATCATCAACTACTCTTCCGCCTTTATCCCATGCATAAAATCTGTTGTATCCCTCATTTAAATCCTCAGGTTTTGTCCTGTCATTTATAAAACCAAAATGTGATGCCATCCTTGTATCTATTTTCTGATCTCCTAATGTCTCGGATAGTCTTTGATTTTCCATGCCGAGTATTATATCGAGAGGTCTCAATGCGCCGGCTATAGTACCTGCATTCTCACGCTGTGATAGTTCATTAAAGCCGCCAGGGAGTTTTTCTGCTATTTCATTTATAACCTTCGCATTTGCTATTCCATGCCGAGCTTCTACCTGTGCCTTTTGTATAAATTCATCTTCTGTTATCTTTCCGTCTTTTAGGGCTTGTATAAATCCTACTTTATTCAGCTCGCCTATATACGCCGACTGTTCGGCATAATTGCCTAAACTAACCCCTCCTTTCTGAGCAGCTTTTATCATAGCATTCTGTTGTCCTACATTTAGATCTTTGGTATTTTTTAAGAAGCTTTCTAAATTTTTTGCATTACCAAACATATCCGCTGTTGCCCTGTTGTCTGCTATCTCCATACTTGCCGCCTTTCCATAATCACCGCCGAATTTATCCATTACATAATTACCATAAACACTGTTACCCGCCACGGTTCTTCCAATTCCAGCATACATACTCTCCCCTACGGTATTAGCCCCCTGTTCGCCCATTATCTTCCCTTGCTGGAGATGCTGCTGGATTCCCCAGTCGGTTCCCCCTGTCTCTGCATCGAGGAGTTTGTCGTAGCCGTATTTATCCACCATTGCCTGCTGATAGGCTAATTGTTTGAGTTTGGCGCCTGACTCGGCATTTTTGGCATATTCTATCTCCCCAAAGCTCGTTCCTGTCTTATCTGCTATCTTCTGCGTCTCTGCTGAATCGGCTATCTCTTTATGAGGCTGTGTGGATGTTACGGATGATCCTATCATTGAGGTAATGGATGTTATGGCCGCCGCCTCGAATCCTCTCACCATCATCGTTGCTATTGCAGGGGCTGACATCCCCATATAACCGGCTATTGCAGGGAGAAAATCCATAGTCTCCATCATAGTGTTATAGGATGCCCATGTTAACCCGGATGTTGCTCCATAAGATTCTAATGCGGTATGTAATTTTGCTATGGAGGTTATGTTCACAAAACCATTTATCAGGGCAAGGGCAGGGT
>CAYMMR010000316.1:0-3125 GCA_964391545.1 uncultured Nitrospinota bacterium
CAATATCAGGGCAGGCATTGCATAAGCCTTCACAGGGTCGTTGGTTGCCCATCCTGTCATTACCGTAAGGCTCGACAGCATAAATCCCATAAATGTGCTTCCTGCATCCCCCAGAAAAATAGAGGCGGGTTTCCCATATCTGAAGTTATAGGGCATAAATCCGAGGGAGCTTCCCAGCAGAGCCATCGAGAGAAACATTACATAGTCCTGTCCTGTCTGTATTGCGACAATGCCTATGTAAAACGAAGCGATTGCAGTCAATCCTGCTGCAAGACCGTCCATGCCGTCAAGAAAATTCAGCGCATTCGTTATTCCTATTATCCATAAAAATGTAATCGATATCTCCAAAACATCCCCCCACCATGTAGGAGGCATGAAGCTTAGTATAACGCCGTAATACATCATTATAGTTACTGCGGTCAGCTGAACAATCAATTTTATCTTTGCGGATAATCCCATAATATCGTCTGCAAGACTGGCGAGCATAACCATAGTTGCGCCGATAGCCACGCCTTTTAATTCCGAGGAGAAGTGGAAGTTATATATGACTGCCAGCGCAAATGCTACATATACTGCCAGACCTCCCAGCCTTGGGGTGGGGGCATGGTGTATCTTTCTTTCATCCGGGCTGTCAACAATACTCATCTCGATTGCCAATGACCTTGCCGAAGGGGTAGTAAGATAAGATAAGAGGAGGGCAAGAGAGAATATGTAAAGCCATCTCTCTCCCGAATTTTCAAAATAGGGTTTTGCCTCCGGAAAAAGGAGTATAAGAAACAAAAATATGGGTATCAGGTAAAGAATAAGAAATTTAATAAGTTTATTCATTCCCCCGCCATTTTTCAATAACCTTAATAATATGCTTTATATCGGCGTCTGCAAGAGACGGATATATTGGGACAGATATTAATTCATCCCATGCCCTGTCAGTTTCCGGGAAACCGTCTAAATTAAGATACCTATGTATAGGTTTATATATCGGACGCATACATTTTACCCCATTATCTTCAAAAAATTTCAAATCCTCCTCTATATTCTGTCTTCTGTCTTCTGTCTTCTGTCTTCTGTTTTTTATCACATACCTAAAATATATATGCTCTTTTTCCGGGTTTGAAGGGATTGCTATTTCCATATCTGAAAATCTCTTATTATATAAGCCTGCAATATTTCTCCTCTTCGATATAAACGAATCGAGTTTATTTAATTGGGAGATGCCGAGCGCTGCCTGCATATCGGTCATCTTATAATTGTACCTGACTATATATTCGGGCTTATTGTCGTATTCCCTTAAATCCTTTATCTTTTCCAATATCCTATCCGAATTGGATAATACCATGCCTCCCTCGCCTGTGGTCATAACCTTTGTAGCATAAAAAGAGAGTATTGCACAATCGCCGAAACTTCCTACCCTTTTTCCTTTATATGAAGCCCCGATGGATTGGGCGCAGTCTTCTATAACAGGGATGCCGATACTAAGTATTTCTTCGATGTCAGCAGGAAGCCCGAAAATATGGGGAACGATAACAGCCTTTGTCTTTTTTGTCAATTTCCTTTTTAAATAGGATGGAGCGATATTATACGAATCCGGATCTATGTCTAATATTAGTGGATTTGCGCCTAAGTAATTGACAGCATTGAGAAGGGCAGGGCAGACATAGCTTGGAAGTGCGACATCATCCCCCTCCTTCACATCGAGGGCTTTGAGGGATAAATGAATGGCAGCAGTGCCGGAACTGACAGCAGCAGCGCCCTCGACCCCGATATAGCCTGCCATATCCGATTCGAATTTCTCTACGACACTTTCCTGCGAGATGTAACCGGAGCTTATAACATTTGCCGCTGCCGAAGCGTCTTCTTCGTTTAATGTTGGTTTTGAATGGGGAATCATAAATTAGTGTTGAGTGTTAAGTGTTAAGTGTTTTTATACTCAACACTTAACACTTAACACTAAATTCGCCTCTGCATCCATTTCATAGAAATCGAAGCAGGCATTTTTATCTTTCATAAAACAGCGGTATCCTGCATGAGCAATCATCGCTGCATTATCCGTGCAGAGAATCGGGCTCGGGTAATAGACAGCAATCCCCTCTCTGCTTCCCCTTTCCTGCATACCCGTTCTCAAGGCTTTATTCGATGCAACACCGCCTGCCATTACAATTTGTTTTACATTATACCTCTTTGCCGCAAGAAATGCCTTATTAATTAATACCTCTACTATTGCCTCCTGAAAACCGGCTGCCGCATCGGGCAGATACATTGTAGATGTAGAGTATGGCGGGGTAAAGCCGGTGAGATAGTTCTTTAATGCCGTCTTTACGCCGCTGAAACTGAAATCGAGGGAATCCTTAGCAATATAAGCACGGGGAAAGGGTATTGACCGGGAATTTCCGCCGGCAGCAGTCTTTTCAATAGCAGGTCCGCCGGGGTAACCGAGCTTAAGCATCTTGGCAGCCTTGTCGAAGGCTTCGCCTGCTGCATCGTCCCTGCTCATTCCAAGGATATGATATTTGCCGAAATCCTCGACAAGATAAAGTTCGGTATGCCCGCCTGAAACGAGGAGGGCGACAAAGGGAAAGGACAAATCGGGTTTTTCTAAAAATATGGACAGTATATGTCCTTCTAAATGATTTACACCGATAAGGGTTTTTTTCAGCGTGTATGCAATTGCCTTTGCCGTGGAGACGCCGATAAGAAGGGCTACTACCAGACCGGGACCCTTTGTTACTGCAAAAAGGCCTATATCGGCTATTTTAACCCCTGCCTTGTTAAGAGCCTCGGTAATAACAGGATTTATATTCTCTACATGCCTGCGGCATGCAAGCTCGGGGACAACCCCGCCGTATTTATTATGTATCTCATGCTGGGAGGCGATGATATTGGATTTAATCAGAGGGATTTTTCCATTATTAATTTCCACTACCGCCGCCGCAGTCTCATCACAGGAAGTCTCGATACCAAGAATTAACATATTTTAAGGTTATTATAACTCTCCAATTCTTTCAATATAAAATTTAAAGATGTTATTTAAAAAATAAAACCGCACTGATTTTAAGGGATTTAAGAATTAAAACTGTTTAGTTACAGACCAAATGGAACAAAATAGCCTTACGAAATAAGAAGTGGTA
>CAYMMR010000317.1:0-3121 GCA_964391545.1 uncultured Nitrospinota bacterium
TTTGCCTCTCGATAGCGCCGCATCATTTCCTCCTTTTACCTTGAGGTTAGAGGGCATCGCTTATTTAAACAGAACAACCAATACGACAGCAGGCGAAAATGAGCAGGCAGGCGGACTCTTTTCATCGGGCGAGATGGCGGGAAATATCATCGGCGGCGGCACGTTTACAAAAAATGTCTCTTACTATCTTAATATCCCGCAGGGGTCGTCTGCGGATAATGTTACGGGACGAATCACCGAATCCATGTTTTTAGGGTTCCATAACATTGCCGGAAGCGGAATGGTCAATATAAAATTCGGCTCTTTGTTGAATCCGGACCTCGATGCTGTTCACAGGACAAGGCGTATTTTTTACGGCAAATCTCCGGTTCCCCTGCCGATGAGCTGGAGCGCAGGAAACGGCACAGGAAGGTCGGAGAGTTACGACCTCGGAATAAGCGTCTACGGCCGTCCTAATTACGGACCGATTGCTTATGATTTTATTATAGGACAGGGGAATGGAGGAAAGAGCGATAATGATAATGACGATAACCTCAGCTATGCAGGAATGGTTAGAGGAGATTTCGGACAAATCGCAGCCTCTGTCAGATACTTTATAAATTCCCAGGGTTTCGGCGGCGCGGCAGGCAGCAGGAAATACAGAAACGAGGTAAGCGAATGGACGGCAGGCATCAGGTATTCATCGCACAGATTCGATATGGATTTTCTTTATGATACTGCTGCACAGAGCGATGTTTCTTCCACAGGCATTGGAACGAGGAGAGAATCGAGCGGCTTTATGCTCGAAGGTCTCTTCCGTATAAGCAGTTCCTTTGAAGTCGGCGCAGTATATGAGACCCTTACCGAAAAGGACGGAGGCGCCGACTCCAATAAGGATGCGGGTTTTTCAATCGAAGGCGCATGGTATATAACACAGAATGCGAGGATGACCTTTAAGACTCTGTGGGATATGCAGGACGATAAATATAAATCGAAATACACCGCACCGGGCGGAGAGCAGAAGGGTATAGACGGGAATAAAATTACGATAGGGTTCGATGTAGCGCTATAAATGATAAAGTTAAAAGTTATCAAGTTTAAAGTTATAAAGTTGTTGAACTTTATAAACTTTTTACTTTATGGACTTTATAACTTAACGGAGTTGAGATGCTTCAATTCATGAGAGATTATGCAAAATCGTGGGTGATTAAAGTTGTGCTCTGGACGGTGGTTGCGTCCTTTGTAGGAACCATATTCCTTGTATGGGGCATGGGGAGGGAGGTATCCGAAGGCGTCGTGGCTACTGTGGAGGGGAAGAAGATAACCTTCGGCGAATACCAGCAAATCTACGACAGGATATACGATTTTTATAAAAAGCAGCAGGGTGATATAAAGGACGATATTTTTGCCCCCATTATAAAGAAGACCGCCCTCGATACGATTATAGCGAGAAGGCTTCAATTATCCCTTGCCGAACAGGAAGGCATAATAGTTGCTGACGAAGAGGTGGTGGGTGAGATTCAGGGGACGGATATTTTCAAAAAAGAGGGCAGGTTTGACAGGGATATGTATATAAGGATACTCCACGCAAATAAGATGAACCCTGGAGAATACGAAGAAGGTGTGAGGGAAGACCTGCTTATAAAAAAGATGGAGAATTTTATAAAAGACGGGGTAAAGGTATCGAAAAAGGATGTGATGGATGCCTATACCCGATTAAACGAGAAGGTAGATGCAGACTATCTCATATTAGCCCCGGATAATTTTATCGGCAAGGTAATGATTGAACGGGATAAGTTAGAGGAGTTTTATAATAATAATAAATCGCTCTTTCAAAGAGGAGAGGAGATATTTGCAGAATATATCTCTGCCGACCCGAAGGATTACGAGAAGGATATTCAAATAGGCGAGGCAAGGTTAAATGAATACTATAACGAGAATATCTCCGAATATAAGCTCCCTAAAAGGATAAAGGCGAGGCATATACTAATATCGGTTCCCCCTGATGCGGATGAAGCCGTAGAGGTCGAGGCGAGGGCAAAGGCTTTAAAGGCGCTGCAGGAAATAAAAGAGGGCGGGGATTTTGCCGGGACGGCTAAAAAATATTCGGATGACCCTAGCAAGTCTTCGGGCGGAGATATAGGTTTTTTCCCGAGAGGACGGATGATAAAGCCATTCGAAGATGCTGCCTTTGCACTGAAAGAGGGGGAATTGAGCGGGCCCGTAAGAACGCAATTCGGGTTTCATATAATTAAGGTCGAAAAAATAGAAGATGAAAGGATGAAGCCTTTGCAGGAAGTAAAGGAAGATATTATAAAGAGATTAAAAGGGGATGAATCGAGGAAAAAGGCAAAGGCTGAGATAAAGAGTGAAGAGTTAAGAGTGAAGAGTGAAGAGTTAAAGGAAGCAGTAAAAAGGCATACACATCTTGTTGTTTCTACTATGAGTTTTAAAAAGGATGACAGGGATCACCCTGTTTTAAGCAGGACATCTTTTGCCTTGAAAAAGGGGGAGTTAAGCGGGGTTATCGAAGAGGGAGGAAAATTTTATATATTGCGGCATAAAGATAAAAAAGATGCCTTTATACCGAAACTCGATGAGATAACCGGAGAGGTCGAGAGGGCTTACAGAAATGAGGAGGCGAAAAAGATAGCGGACCTCGAGGCAGGGAGAATATTGGAGGATTTGAAGAAGGGGAAGGAATTTAAAAAGGCTGCCGAGGAATTTAAGGTGGAGATAAAAAATACGGGTTATGCCGATAGAAATACAATCGCATCCCTTATAGGAAGAGATGAAGAGTTAATATATACGGTGTTTAATACAAAAAAAGGGAATTACGGCAAAACCAAGGTCGGCGATAGATATTATATATTGTATGTTAAAGACCTTGCGGGAATAGACGAAGAAAAGTTTAAAAAAGAGGAAGATGATTTTGCGAAGAAACTGTTGACAGAAAAACAGAATTATAATTATTACCAGTGGCTCGAAAATGCTAAAAAGAGGGCAGAGGAGAGCGGAAGAATAAAGATAGCTAAGGGATTTGTGTAAAGAAAAGTTGGAAAGTTTGTAAAGTTTATAAAGTTATAAAGCAAGAAAACAGTTAGAAAGTTTGAACTTTATGAACTTTTTACTTTATACTTTT
>CAYMMR010000318.1:0-3109 GCA_964391545.1 uncultured Nitrospinota bacterium
CCCCTGCCTTTTTCCCTGCCACTTTATTTACTGCATTGAGATATGCCTTTGCGCTCGCCTCTATTACATCCGTGCTTGCGCCCTTGCCTGTAATCATCTCGCCGTTAAAATTGACCTTTACAACCACCTCGCCGATTGCATCTTTTCCCCCTGTTACAGCCCTTATGGAGTAGGAAAGGAGTTTTCCCGGTATCTTCGTAATCCTTTCGATAGCCTTATAGGTAGCATCAACTGGCCCATCGCCTATGGCAGCATCCTGTATAATCTGGTTCTCCTTTCTGAGCTTGATAGTAGCAGTGGGGAGGGTCTGATTTCCTGTTGTCGTCTGGATATATTCGAGCTTATAAACCTCCTCTGCCTTTGCAATCTCATCCTCTACGATGACTTCGAGGTCTTCGTCAAATATCTCCTTCTTCATGTCTGCCAGTCTCTTAAACCTAACGAAGGCTTTATCCAAATCGGACTTATTCAGACTTATCCCCATGTCTTCAAGTCTTTTCGACAGGGCATGGCGCCCCGAATGTTTTCCGAGGACGAGCCTGCTTTTTTTCAGTCCTATGGACCTCGGCGTCATAATCTCATAAGTAGTTCTTTCCTCCAGCACCCCATGCTGATGGATTCCCGATTCGTGGGCAAAGGCATTCTCCCCCACTATAGCCTTATTCGGCTGGACAGAGATGCCTGTAATGGTTGACAGGAGACGGCTGGTCTTATATATCTCAACTGTTTTTATTCCCGTAGTATGCCTGAGAATATCCTTCCTGACCTTCAGAGCCATCACAACCTCTTCGAGAGAGGCATTTCCAGCCCTCTCCCCGATGCCGTTAATAGTGCATTCTATCTGCCCGGCGCCGTTTTGAACTGCGCTTATCGAATTGGAGACTGCAAGCCCGAGGTCATTATGGCAGTGGACACTGATGACCGTCTTATCTATATTGGACACCTTCTCCCTTATTGTTTTAATCATCCTGCCGAATTCATCCGGTATCGCATAACCGACCGTATCTGGAATATTCACTGTTGCAGCCCCCGAGTCAATAACCGCTTCGACTATAAGGCAGAGATAATCAATATTGCTCCTTACTGCATCCATTGCAGAGAATTCTACATCGTCGGTATATTTCTTTGCATGCCTTACTGCCTTAACTGCATCATCCAGAGCCTCTTCTCTGCTCTTTTTTGTTTGGTATTTAAGGTGTATATCGGATGTGCCGACAAAGGTGTGAATCCTCGCCTTTTTAGCATATTTCAGCGCCTCCCATGCCCTATCAATATCCTTAATAATAACCCTCGAAAGACCTGCAATGGTCGGACCCTTTACATTTTTTGCAATCTCTTTAACGGCCTCGAAATCGCCTTCGGAGGCAATGGGAAATCCTGCCTCGATTACATCTACATTGAGTTTTGCAAGCTGTTTTGCCATTATAATCTTTTCTTCTATATTCATAGTGAAGCCCGGAGACTGCTCCCCGTCCCTCAGTGTAGTATCGAATATTATTATTTTACTGCTCATACATTACCTCCCTTAAACCTTTAGAACACGAATTACACTAATTGACTAATGGCACGAATCTAAAAGCTCAAGCTTAAAACAGAAGTCTTCAGCCTTTAGCTTTCTTGGTTATTTGTGTAATTCGTCTATTCGTGTAATTTGTGTTAAATCTTCTGTTTCTTCTGCCTTTATCTTTTTGTGAAATAATAACCACTCTACAGGTCCCGATAAGGCATATATAACGGTTATTACAAAAATCATCAGTTCGGGTATAGTTGCAACGATGTAAATAAACAGGATTGCAAATACCAGAATATTAAACGGCTTCTTTTTTCTTAAATCGAGCCTTTTGAAGCTCCTGTATCTAATGCTGCTGACCATCAAAAAAGCAAGGAAATAAACTGTCATCACTAAAATAAATGGCTCTAATTTTTCTATAAATAAAAAGTCCTTTGTCATTATAACCGTTGACGCTATAACGCCTGCAGCAGCAGGGATCGGAAGCCCCGTAAAATCGAGATTCCGGACATCAGTCGTATCCTGAATATTATATCTGGCAAGCCTCAATGCTCCGCATATTACAAAGAGGAATGCGGCAAGCCACCCTATCCTTCCGAAGGGCTGCAGAACCCATGAATATACAAGCAGACCCGGCGCCAGTCCGAAAGATATAAGGTCGGAGAGGGAGTCGTATTCAAGCCCGAAATCGCTGGAAGAGTGGGTAAGCCTTGCAATCTTCCCATCGAGACCGTCGAAGATAATTGCAATAACAATCGCCACAGCCGCATGATAAAACTGCTGGTTGAATACGGAGATTATTGCATAAAACCCGCAAAAGAAATTTCCTGTAGTAAACAGATTCGGAATTATATAAACACCTTTTTTAAGTTTCATAAAATTTCCTCTATTTTTAATGTTACATCTCCCAATCTTAAAGGTTTTATCTCCCCTCTTCTTACTTTCTTGAACATTGTATATTCTCTTTTTTCAAAATCAGGATTTTGATATATCTCAGCCACATTCTCCTTGAGATTCAATATCCACACCTCTGAGATTTTTGCCTCAGCATACAAGGGTAATTTTTTCAATCTATCATAGTTAAGGGATGTATCTGCGACCTCTATAATCAAAAATACTTCTTTCTCGGTATCGGGATAATTGTTTATATAAAAATCTTCTCTATAGAGAAGAAGGGCTATATCGGGATAGATCTCTGCAAATTTACTAATTCTTAAGGCATTCTGGATGCTTACAATAAAATTTTTACCTGAAAGATTATTTAAAACCTTGCCTAATTTATTAAGCACTGACATATGTCTTAATCCTATTGGTGTCATCTCGTACATCCTCCCGTTTAGAAGCTCAATCCTGTCATCCTCTTTAAGTATTCCCACTTCTAATAACTGATGAAATGACTTAACATCGAGCTTTACCTCAGTTTCTGCCGTTTCCATTATTTTTGTATAATCCTTTTCTTCAATTAAAGTCGCCATTTTTATCCTCTATTATAGCATCTTGAATCTTGAATCTTGAATCTTACATCTATTTTAATCTCCCTATAATATCCCTGCCCCCCTTAATCTTATCCCCTACCTTTACTGCGAGTTCCGTATCCGT
>CAYMMR010000319.1:0-3101 GCA_964391545.1 uncultured Nitrospinota bacterium
GCAAAGTTATATAATCCACCGGTAAAGTCGTTCAAAAAAGTCATTTTTCAGTATCGTCTAGTGGATAGTCCCACAAATAGCTTTACCATCGTTTGTCATTCCCGCGTAAGCGGGAATCCAGTAAAATCAAAGACTGGATTCCGCATCGAGTGCGGAATGACAGTAAATGAACTTTAGGGACACTCCACTAGTTAAGGTAATCCTTCATAGCCATCTTTTTTGCCTTTGAGGTCAATTTAAGCTTTGCCTTTTTCTCTATCTGCCTTATCCTTTCTCTGGACAACCCCATCTTCTTTCCTATCTCTTCCAGAGTCATCGGCTCGCTGTTTAGCCCATATCTCTTTTCCAATACCTTTTTTTCCCTGACGGTAAGGCTGTTCAGGAGTTCGTCCACCTCCTTTTTCAGGGCAGAGTATAGCATGTCTTCATCTATGCTGTGGTCTGTTGACGCCTCCAGCATATCGAGATAAGTGGTATCGTCGTCCATCCTCAAATGTTCGTCGAGGGATAAATGAGACCTGTATACCCTCATTATCGCCTCCACCTCTTTGAGGGAAATTTGCAATTCCTTTGCAATCTCTTCTATTGTCGGCTCCCGCTCATAAACTTGAAAAAACTCCCTGTATTTCTCCGAAATTCTGTGCAGCATGCCTGCCTGCTTGAGGGGAAGCCTTACGCTCCCGGATTGTTCGGCAAGTGCATGCATTATCGCCTGCCTTATCCACCATATAGCATAGGTGATAAACTTTACGCCTTTCAACGGGTCAAATCTCTTTGCAGCCTGTATCAATCCTATGTTCCCCTCCATTATCAAATCGGGAAGAGAGAGTCCGCATCCCTTATACCTGTTTGCTACCGTAACAACATATTTCAGATTTCTTCTAACCAGCTCGTTTAAGGATTTACTGTCCCCTTTATCTGCGAGCATCTTTTCTTCTTTTCTGCTCAGTGGCGTTATATCTCCTATATCCTTAAGATAGGCGCCCAATAGATTAAAATCGTATCGATTATCTTTTCTGCGAGCAGGCATAATAAAATTCATCTCTCGTATTTATTCATATCGGCAATTCTGTCTCTTGCAGCAGCCGTATATCCGCTGTCAGGATATTTTTCTATCAATCTTTGAAATTCGACCTTTGCCTTTTTCAAGCTGTCCTCTTTATAATACGATTCCGCAAGATAGAACATAGCCTCATCCTCATAAGGCTCTCCGGGATATTCGCTTAGCAGGTCGTGCATGCGATTTATAACGGACTGATAGGATGCTGTCCTGAAATAAAACTTTCCTATAAAAAATACATTCTCTGCCAGGAGTTTTCTGCACTCCTCTGTCTTGTTTTTCGATTCTTCATAAAACGGGCTGCCGGCATAATCGGGATCCGATGCAATCCTCTTGAACTCGTCGAGAGAATTCTTTGTAAATGTCTGGTCCCTGTCTGCAGGCTGCCTTTCGTTAAATTCGGACATACCTTTATAGAATCGCGCCTTTAGGGCATCGTTGTGAACCGGATAAAGCTCATAAAATTCCTTGTATTGATAGGATGCCTCCTGAAATTTATCCGACCTGTAAAGCGAATCTGCCAGCCCCATCATTGCATATATCCTTAATTTGCTGTCGGGATACTCATCGAGCAGCTTTCTGAACGACTCCTCGGATTTATCGAACTTCCTGTTCGCAAAATATTTCTGCCCATCG
This sequence comes from uncultured Nitrospinota bacterium, assembly GCA_964391545.1. GTDB lineage: Bacteria > Nitrospinota > Nitrospinia > UBA9942 > UBA9942 > JACQEW01. The sequence goes on from CAYMMR010000319.1 coordinate 1,697, forward strand.
TTTAAAAGCTCATAATCCGTATTCGCCTCTTTCAAAGAACAACCGCTTACAACAAGAAACAAGATGCAAGATGCAAGATGCAAGATTTTTCTTGTTTCTTGTTTCTTGCTTCTCGCTTTTATTCGTGTTATTCGCATATTCGTGAAATTCGTGTTCAAAAAGAATTGGTGGGCGAAACAGGGCTCGAACCTGTGACCCCTGCCTTGTAAGGGCAGTGCTCTACCAACTGAGCTATTCGCCCGCAAAGTAATGTTTAGGAATTTCAATAAGTCCCCCTCACCCCTCCCTCTCCCCTGTGGGGAGAGGGTCAGGGTGAGGGGCTAATTTATCAAAAAAGGTGGGGATTGTCAATTCTTTTGCACCTTTCTATTTCTTAAATGTAATATAATCAGTAAGATAGCTACTGCGGTATAACATACTGCGAACTCAGTGGCAGCGCCAATCCCAAATTTATTCCCTATACCCAGACTTGTTAATGAGTAAGCGTGGATTATGCCGAAGTAGGACATTATCGAAGCGGAAAAAGCCCAGAGAGATGCCTTCCAATACTCCCGCTCTATAACATAGACAGACATGGCGGAGAGTATCATGGAGGTAAATATAAAACCCTGACTGAGGGCTATCATGCCGTTAATCGGTATTATTCCTTGAAATGAGCCGCTGCTAACAGCGGTATAAAGATTAGCCCCTGCAGCCCTCAAGCCAGAATCCACCATGTTCAGCCCCCATGAGGCAAGGGCGGGGAATAGCCCCATGGCAACGGCAAGAGCATGACTCTTAGGAGTTTCCTGAAATGACTGTGCAACTATAATTATGCCTATCCACAGGAGAATGCCTACTCCTGCCTCGAGAGGTATAATCTTCAGCACTGCGCCCATTGTCCCTGTAAGACATATAAATGTGATAAAGACACCGTTTAATACCGAATAGCCTGTCCGCGCCCCAAGAGCCTTCCATCCGGGATGACCGATATATATCGTAGTCGGAAAACAACTGCCGAGGAATGAGGCAAGAATGCTTCCGATGCCGTTTGCGAGGAGGGACGGTTTGGTCTCATATCTGTCGCCTGCAGCCTCTGCGCTCTCGAGATTCTGGAGCGACCCTACTACATTAAATAACCCCATCGGTATGATTACCGACATATACCGCCAGACATATTCGCTGCCGAGGAGGCTTAATACATCTCCTATGACAGGTACAGGAAGATTCAGGCTAATCTCTATCCCCTTATTCCAATCCGGCTCGAAATAACCGCTTACTCCAGAAAATTTTAATATCCATGCTATAGATGTCCCTACTATTACGGCAAGCAATCCTCCCGGAAGTCCGGCCGGCAGCCTTACATGAGACATATAATAACTGTCTCTTATACACATCTCCGAGCCCACGAGACTAGGCATGATCT
>CAYMMR010000320.1:0-3094 GCA_964391545.1 uncultured Nitrospinota bacterium
AGGCAGATTATCAGCTGAGGGATACATCATCGAGTTTTTCAGAGGGCAAGGGGACAAATCTGGATGAGAACAAGATTGACCAGTTTAATCTTGGCGTAGGATTTATATTTTAAGGTATAGAAAATTCACGACCAAAACTTCGTTTGGGCGCCCCGGATTTTTCGGGCTTCGCTCCTTCGTTTCACTCAGGACAGGCTCTCAGAATGACAACCAACAGCATGAGTGTCATTCTGAGCGAAGCGAAGAATCTAATTTAAAGGATGAGACGTTTAATTCTTACACTCGCTTTATCTACAGCCATTTTATGGAGCAGCCATGCAATGGCGAAGGTCTACATCACAAAGGATGATGCACTGAAAAAGGCATTTCCTGATGCCAATGGAGTAGAAAGACTAACCCTCTTTTTAAGCGATGATGATATAAAACAGATTGAGACACTTTCAAAGACAAAGGCTGAATCTAAAATTTTTACCTACTATGCGGCAAAGGGGAAGAACGGTATTATCGGTTATGCCATTTTTGGAAGTCATATAGTCAGGACAAAACCTGAGGTTTATATGATTGTTATAAACCCTGATGGCAGTGTTAATCATATAAAAATCCTTGCCTTCTATGAGCCAGAGGAGTATCTGCCCCCAAAAAAATGGTTTGAGCAGTTTAATGGTAAGGTGCTCGATGATAACCTCTGGCACAAGAGGGGGATAAGCGCTGTAACAGGCGCAACATTGAGCGCTAATGGCATAACTCAGGAGGTCAGAAAGGCACTATCAGTTTTTAAAATAATGATACTCAAAAAATGAGACTAATTCCCCCTTAATACTCGTCCCTGAATGCTTTTATCGGGGAAAGGGGGCAAGAGGAGTTGTAATTATGTTTCTAAAAATATTCCATATACTTCACAGGGCAACAGGACTTTTGGTAATACCTCTTATACTTGTTTCGGTAGTAACCGGATTTCTCCTTCTGCATAGAGAGGCGCTCTCTCTTTACGAAAAACCGGTTCAAAGCTCCTTCTTCCTCTGGTTATACGGAGAGCCAAAGGTTATTGAAATTGATGGCGAAAAAATAGCAGAGAATTATCCGCCATCATGGGGGAAGGTATTATCATCCTTTCATGATGGGAGATTTAGAGGGATTTCCTTTATATTAATTGCAGATGTCCTTGTCATCTCATTAATAATCCTATGCCTTACAGGTCCATATCTCTACTTTAAGAAAATACAGCTTAAGAGAGGTATTCCAATTTCTGAAAGACTGGAAGACCTCGATTATTTACAGATTTTAGACAGGTTTAGTAAATTGAAGGGAAAGTCGATAGAGATAAAGGATAGGATTGATGAACTCCATAAAATGGTAGAGCATATATTCACACACACAAGGGATAAAGAGATAGCTCTGAAGGCTGAAGAGCTTCTATCCGTAGAGGAGCATATAAAAGAACTGGATAATAAAACCCATGAAATCATGGAGAAGATAAAAAGGTAAATTAAGAAAATAATTATTCGATTGAGGGTAATTACTCAATATCTTGTGGAAAATAAATAATCCCTTCCTCTATTCCCCCTTAATAAAGGGGGTTAGGGGGTTGTCTCCACAAGATAGCGAGTAATTACGATTGAGGAGTATGTGTAAAATGTTAAGGGAGATGATTCTATGAAGATATTAGTCTTTCTTTCGAAGGTTTTCGACGAGATAGGGGTTTTTGTTTCCGGCGGCGTTGTTGGGGCAGGCATTGTATTGCTTGCAGGTAAATAACATTTTTAGGGGGGAGGCATTATGTGCGTTGCGTTGGTTGGGGGTATGGACAGGGCAAAGAGGGAGTATGAGAGGGCTGCCGATAAACATGGCATAGATTTAAGGCATTTTGAAAGAAGCTGCCCTTCTTTTGAAAAAAGGCTTAATGGGATGGATGCAATTATTATATTTACAAATAGAATATCCCACGATGCCAGAAAAACGGCTATATCCAAAGGGAATAGCATGGGTATCCCTGTTTTAATGTGCCACTCCTCCGGCATATCGAGCCTTAAGAGATGCCTTTGTGAGGTCAAAAAAGAGAGATGAATCATGCTTAAACGAGTATTCCTGTTATTTATGTTTATGGCTCTTTACATATCTTCTGTTTTTGCCGACGAGGAAAAATGGTTGAGTGTTGTCAATGAGGTGGAGGCGGCATTGAGGAAAGGGGTGATTGCGTATTCGGAAGGCAAAAAGGATGAGGCAAAGGCTGCTGTGTCTGAGGCATATTTTAATGTTTTTGAAGGGAAGGGGATGGAGACTGCAATAAGTATTTATATTTCTGAAAACCGAAAGTCGGAGATAGAAACGATGTTCGGCAGCATAAGGGGGGCTGTAAATGCAGGCGCGCCTGCGGCGGAGATAAGCAAAAAAAATGCTCTGCTCGTAAAGGCATTGTCCGAGGATGCAGTAAGGCTTTCCCGCAAAGCTGATAATCAAAAGACTCAGGATGGATATTCATCCTCATTTTTTAACGCCTTTATAATAATCTTGAGAGAGGGTTTCGAGGCAATCCTCGTGATAGCTGCTCTATCGGCTTATCTTGCAAAGTCGGGACATAAAGATAAGGTTAAAACCGTATATGCAGGCGCTGTGATAGCTATTATTGCAAGCATATTTACCGCTCTCCTTCTTCAGACTGCAATCGAGATAAGCGGGGCAGGCAGGGAGGCTCTCGAGGGAATTACCATGCTTTTGGCGACAGCAGTGCTGTTTTATGTAAGTTACTGGCTAATAGCAAAGGCAGCGGCTGCAAAGTGGCAGGATTACATAAAATCGAAGGTGGAGAGTTCTTTGAGCAGGGGAAATCTTTTTGCGCTGGGTTTTGCGGGATTTATATCGGTTTACCGCGAGGGCGCAGAGACAATCCTCTTTTATCAGGCATTGTATTCTGCATCTTCCGATTCTGTTGATGCTATTATGTATGGATTTCTTACGGGCTCTTTTGCTCTCGGTGGTCTGTTTATGCTGATTAAATACGGAAGTGTGAGGATTCCGATAACCCCGTTTTTTACCGTTACCTCCGCGCTGCTCTATTATCTTGCCTTTACCTATGCGGGCAAAGGGATTCTGGAGC
>CAYMMR010000321.1:0-3076 GCA_964391545.1 uncultured Nitrospinota bacterium
AGAAAGATAAATACCCAATAACCAAATTACAATAACCAGATAATATCCAATGATTCAATTACCAATAACAAAACATAACAGAAACACTTTTGATTATTGGTTATTGGAGTTTATTTGGTGATTGATTATTGAGATTTGGTTATTTTTGAAATTATGACTATCTTAGAGGCGTATACAGGAGGGCTTCATAATTTTTTTTCTATCTGGTTTTTCTGCCTGTTTCAGATAACTCCCTTCTTCATAGCCTATCTCACAGGGTTGACAATGATGGAAGCAGGGGAAAGGAATTGGAGAGAGGGGGCGCCGGGGATATTGACCGGCAGCATATTATGCCTGATAGGATTTATGTCGGGATATATACTCCTTGGCGCATCATCTCTATCGATTAGCAGCATACTCTTTCGCTATTTATATATTTTGAATCAAATGGGCGGCGTCCTACTGCTTATAACAGGACTTTACTTTACAGGATTATTCCGGCTGCCCGGGCATACGGGAAAGATGTATAGAAGGCATATCGGACTTCTATTGGGACTCTCCTTTGCCTTTGCCTACCAGCCATGCGTAACGCCGACATTGACCTCAATCTATAATATGACAAAAAATCCCGATACGGTGTCGAGAGGCGCTTTCCTGCTCGGCTTTTATTCTCTCGGAATAGCCACGGCTTTTTTATTTGTCGGACTTTTAATCTCAAATATGCTTTCTGCCGGTAAATTGAAAAATTTTAGAGGAATTATTCGGCGAGTCAGCGGGGCTGTTATTATTATTATGTCAATTCTCATACTGGCAAACTGGATGACAATATATAAGAGTTATCTGGTGGGATGGACGGTTCATGAACACTAAAAAAATACAGGGGGCAAGGGGCAAGCCTGCCCCTGCAGGTACTAAGCAGGGGGGGCAAGGGGCAAGGAGTTTTTTATTTTTATTGCTCATTGCTCATTGCTCATTGCTCATTACTTCTTATTCTTATGCCTCCGATCTTCGCATAGGCCGCATGAAGGTTTCTATAATGCCGGAATACGATTCGCCTGATGTCCTTGTTGTGTATGAAGGCAAGTTTAGCGATAAAGACGCCTTCCCGAATCAGGCAACCTTTACCCTTCCGAAAGGCGTAACGAGACTGACGGATGTATGCAGTCTATCGCCGGGCGGACAGCATTTCTGCCAATTGTATGATATTACAGATAAAGGAGAATATAACGAGACAACGGTAAAACTTCCCTATTCCGATTTTTTTATAGATTTTCAGTATTCCCCCTTTAAAGTAAAAAGCGGCAGGGTAGAAAGGGATTTTGAATATGCCGTAAAATCCCTATATCCGATAGATGCCCTCGAAGTAAGCATTCAGGAACCTCTACGCGCCGAAGATTTCAAAATCTCGCCTGTCCCAACTGGTAATACGGAAAAGAAAGGCTTTAAATACCATAATTACACATATAAAGACATTAAACAGGGACAGGATGTGAAGTTTAAAATTAATTATATGAAGGACGATGTCAAGCCGTCGGTGGATATAAAATTCTCCGTAATGTCAAAGCAGGGCTTAATCGAAAAAAACAAAGGAATATGGCTGCTCGCCGCGGGAATTGCGGTATTGATTGTATTTTTGATAATACGAATGAGAAGATCTCACCACAAAGGAACAACGACTTGATTTTAGACAGGATATACAGGATAAAACAGGATAAAAAATATTCACAATTAATCCTGTCAAGTTCTTAATTTTCTTTGCGTCTTTGTGCCTTTGCGGTGAAAAGATTTTATAATTTTCTGAACATGAAAATAAAGGTCTTCCTCTTTTCCTTAGCCATTGTCAGTATTTTTTCGCTGATAAAGTATGTCTTCTGGTCGTCTGCCGGCGCCGATACGGTAATGGGAATTTCTCATAATCTTGCCTGTCCATGCGAATGCCCTATGGTTCTCGAAGACTGCCACATGAGCTGCGGGATGGAATGGAAGGATATGATTGGACAGAGGCTGATGTCGGGCGGAAGCAGGGACGACATAGAAGGGTATTTCTTTAAGAGATTCGGGAAAGAGGCAATGCTTACGCCCCTTCAGAGGATAAGCGGAAAATGGTATCAGATTACGAGGGGCGGTTATCCAATAAGCGATATTATGCTTTTTTCAGCCATACTGCTGGTCTGGTCGGGCGTGCTGTATTTTATAATAAATGGAGTGTTGGATTATTTAGAAAAAAGAACAAGAACCTGATTTTAGCCACAGGACACATAGAAAGACAAAAAAACAAAGACACTGAAAGACACAGATAAATTATGATTGGCACAGAAAAAATCATAACTAATCAGTGTCCATCAGTGTCAAAAAATTTAGTTTTTTTCTCTGTGTTCTCTGTGAACTCTGTGGCAAATTTTTATAATTTCCTTGTATCTGAGACAAAGCTCAAAATGAAAAAATTAAAATTCTTTTTAACCTTAATTTTAACTTCCGCATTTTGCATTCTGCAATTTGCATTTTTTAATATCCAATCTTCATCAGAATCTCCTTCCCCACCGAAAGGTATGGCTCTTGTGCCTGACGGAGAATTCACAATGGGCAGCGACAGGAGCGATATTGAAAAAGCCGTCAAGGATTCCGGCGGGAAAAAGAAGTGGTTTTCGGATGAGGAGCCGAAAAGAAAGGTAAACATACCTTCATTTTATATAGACATCTACGAGGTAACAAACGAAGAGTATAAAAAATTCGACCCAAGCCACAGCTTCCCTTTGAACAGGGCTAAACACCCTGTCGTCAATATAGCATGGGATAAGGCTGATAATTATTGCAAATGGGCAGGCAAGAGGCTGCCTACAGAGGAGGAATGGGAAAAGGCTTCGAGGGGGACGGGTGGAAGGATTTATCCATGGGGTAATGAATTCGATAAGAAATTATGCAATTCCTATGAATCTGGATTGGGGGGCGGCTCAAGGGTTGGAGAGTTTGCCCTCGAAACATCCGGCGCTTCCGGCATCGGAGGAACAACGGAGGCAGGCGCATATAAAGACGGTAAGAGCCCCTACGGTGTATACGATATGGCAGGGAATGTCTGGGAGTGGACGGATACATGGTA
>CAYMMR010000322.1:0-3058 GCA_964391545.1 uncultured Nitrospinota bacterium
TTCTTAATCTCTTCTATCTCTTTTAGGGGGTCACGATGTGCCTGGGCTAGAACAGTTACAATTTTACAATTTTATTTTTTACCTTCTATCTTTTTAACAGCCTTGGGAAAGTATTTGAGCAAATCACCGGCAATAAGTGCGGTCTGGCTCAGGTTTTCTGCTGCTATATCCCCAGCCATTCCATGCAGATACACTCCAAGTATCGAAGAATCCTTTGCCGAAATCCCTTGACACATAAATCCGGCAATAGCCCCCGAAAGAACATCGCCTGTCCCTGCCGTAGCCATGCCTGGATTTCCGGTTGGATTGATATAGACATCTCTTTCAGGTGTAGCAATAATAGTCCTCGCGCCTTTAAGTATTACATACAGCCCATATTCTACGGCCAATCTTTTGCTCGATTCGATTCTATTTGCCTGTATCTCCTTCGATGTTGTATTAAGCATCCTCGCCATCTCTCCCGGATGGGGCGTTACGACTAAGGGGGATGTTCTATCTTTTAATATATTGACCTCATCGGCTATGATGTTTAAACCGTCCGCATCGATCAGCAATGGACAACCGATTTCCTTTATTATCTTTTTTACAAGAGAGGATGTGGAGGGATTGGTTGTAATACCGGGACCTATCAAGACCGCCGATTTGCCTTCTAAAAATTTCAGTAAAATTTTATAAGCAGATTTATCAATAGTCCCCTCTTTTGTATCTGGAAGGGGAAGTGTCATAACCTCCGGGATGCCGACCTCAAAAGATATATTCAGGCACTCTGGCAGTGCGAGGGTAACCAGTCCTGCTCCTGCCCTTAGCGCAGATATACTCGATAGCGCCGCTGCCCCCCCCTTACCCCTTGAACCGGCAATGACAACCAAATGTCCATAAGTCCCTTTGTGAGTGTCAGGTCTCCTTTTAGGGAGCATTCTAACAACATCTCTTTCTTCGATGAGATTTGTTTCAATATCCCTGTTATTAATAATTAATTCGGGTATGCCTATATCCACTACATCCAATTCGCCTGCATATTCGGCCGCTGGATAGAGTATCTCGCCAATCTTAGGGAGGCAGAGGGCGACTGTCATGTCAGCCCTTATATGCCCGCCTATTATTTCCCCTGTGTCGGAGCTTAATCCGGATGGTATATCGATGGAGAGGACAAATTTTTTTGAAGAGTTTATAAAATTTATTACATCAATATAATATCCCTTGACCCCTGAGGTTAATCCAGTCCCGAATATGGCGTCTATAAAAATATCGTTCTTGAGAATATCATCCTTAAAAGCTTCAAGTTCATCTAATGAAACTATCTCAAGAATTTTTATGCCCATTTCTTCTGCCTTCTCAAGATTCGCCTTTGCATCACCCTTAAGCATCTCCTTCTTTGAGAGGAGGTAGACTGTTACCGAAATATCTTCACCAGCGAGAAGTCTCGACACTGCAAATCCATCACCGCCGTTATTCCCTTTCCCTGCAAGTATCCCTATTTTCTTATTTTTAATATCAGGATTTTTTTTAAATAAAGATGCAACTACCCCTTTTGCGGCATTCTCCATGAGGACAATTCCGGGGATACCATAGTCATCAATCGCAATCCTGTCTATCTCCTGCATCTTTTTTGCCGTTGCGATTTTCATAGATTGCCCTCTAACTCTTTCAGGATTTGTTCAATTTTTGGTTTTATTTCAGGCAACTCCTCTTTAATTACTTTCCACACAATTTTGTAATTTATGCCAAAGTAAAAACGAGAAATTTTGTCTCTTGTCCTTGCCATATCATTCCATGGGATTTCTTTATATTTTGTTCTTATTTCCTTTGGTATGTTTTTTGTTGCCTCACCTACAATGTGCAACTGCCATGTTACAGCGCTTCTGGTTTTATCATCATTGCAAAATTCATCAAATTCCATTCTGTCAACGAATTCTTCGATCTCTTTCATTGCATTAAGAATGTCTTTAATAAAGAGTTTATATTCCCGTTTCATATATAAATCACCTCTCCTAAAATTATATCCTTTAGTTCAGGTCTTAAACCCGATTTTTCGACTAAATCAACCTTTTTCTTTAGTAACCTCTCAAAACGCCTTTCAATTTCTATAAATTTGAAGAGTCCAGGAATATCCTCCTCCTTAAACGCAACAAGTATATCCACATCACTACCTTTTTTTTTCTGCTCGCCACGAACATAAGAACCGAATACTCCTATCTCTTTTATCTTGTATTTTTCTTTCAACTCGTTTTTATGCTGCTTGAGTATTTCATTAATCTCACAAAGTGATATTTTTTTAAAATTATATTTCGAATTCTTCATAGTTTCTACAGACTGGTTAATGTTACATACGCAATTGCATAATCCGTATCGTGGGATATGCTGACCATAATATCCTTGATATTCCGATTATCAGCTAACTCTTTTACAGTTCCATGAAGTTTTGCCTCCGGTTTACCTCTGCCATTTCTCAACATTTCTATATCCTTCCATTTTATGCCCATCATAAACCCTGTGCCAAGAGCCTTAACCAGAGCCTCTTTATAGGCAAATCTTGCGGCAAGATGCGGGTAGGGGTCATATTTGCCAAGAGAGTATCTTTTTTCATCTTCTGTAAACACCCTATCCATAAACCTCTCCCCCCATCTGTCAACCGCAGTCTTTATCCTCTCAATCTTTACAATATCAACCCCTATGCCTGCTATCATGTTTAATATCCTATTAGATTCTTTTTTAATGGATATCTTTTATCCTATGCAGACACCCTATCCACAACCCTTTTAAAATTTACAAATTTAATTACTGTATGGTCAATATGATTACGAGGTTCTGGAATATAGTAATTTTCTGAAAGTTCTTCCCAATCCTTATCTCTAATTGTTGCTAATCCACCTAAAAACCAACTCACCCAAATATTTCCAATTTTTGAGTTTGTTTTTACCTTTGCTAATTTCATTTGAGAAAGCTCAACATATTTTTTATCTATATCAAACCCGATATACCTCCTACCCAAACGCTTTGCAGCTATAACTGTCGTTCCAGTTCCAACGAAGGGGTCGAGCACAATATCTCCCTCATC
>CAYMMR010000323.1:0-3055 GCA_964391545.1 uncultured Nitrospinota bacterium
AGTATAACTTAAAAGAAAGACTTGCTTCTTTACTTTTTAATCATAAGGTCTGTGTCTCAGTGGTTAAATTTATTTTTTAATTACCCGGGCGGCCATTTCATCCTTCTGCCGCCCAACAGATGAAAATGAATATGGAATACCTCCTGCCCCGAATCTTTGTTGCAGTTTACGATTAACCGGAAGCCGGATTCGGCAATCCCCTTTTCTTTTGCCAGCTTATTTGCGGCCATAAAGATAGAGGCTATAAGCTCCTTATCGCTGTCTGCAACATCGAGGGATTTGGAGATATGTTTTTTGGGAACGATTAGTATATGAACAGGCGCCTGCGGGTTTATATCGTTAAAGGCGAAAATATCGTTATCCTCATAAACCTTATTCGAAGGTATCTCCCCTTTTATTATCTTGCAGAAAATGCAATCGCTCATTCTTTCACCCCCTTTATAAAAGCATAATAGCAGACGGAGCTATGAATTTCAAAATGTTTTTTTCTTGATTTGAATTTTTAAATAATGTAGATTATATAAAAATTCATGTATCGGTGTCATGCTGAACTCGTTTCAGCATCTTATAAAATCGGTAGGTTTTGAGACCCTGAAAAAAGTTCGGGGTGACAGATGGAGAGGTCTTTATGAGTGAAATAGCTTATGTGATTTCCAGAGAGATTATCGATTCGAGAGGCAATCCCACTGTGGAGGTTGATGTGGTATGCGAGAGCGGGGCAATGGGAAGGGCTGCCGTGCCTTCCGGCGCATCGACAGGCTCGAGGGAGGCGATAGAATTAAGGGATGGGGATAAAAAGAGGTTCCTCGGCAAGGGCGTAAAAAAGGCGGTCGAGAATGTAAATACCGTTATCGCAGAAGAGGTAATAGGCTTGGAGGTATCTGAGCAGGTTTATATAGATAATTTATTAATACAGCTCGACGGGACGGACAACAAATCGAAACTTGGCGCAAATGCAATGCTCGGCGTGTCTCTGGCAACTGCAAAGGCTGCCGCAGACGAGGCTTATCTGTCTTTATATCAATACATCGGCGGGACAAATGCAAAAGAACTTCCCGTTCCGATGATGAATGTCTTAAACGGCGGCTCCCATGCCGATAATAATGTAGACCTTCAGGAATTTATGATAATGCCTGCGGGCGCAAAGAGTTTTTCGGATGCAGTGAGGATCGGCTCCGAGGTTTTTCACAGTCTAAAAAATGTCTTAAAGGAAAAGGGCTACAATACGGCAGTTGGAGACGAAGGGGGGTTTGCCCCTAATCTTAAATCCAACGAAGAGGCTGTGCAGATGGTGATGAAGGGGATAGAAAAGGCAGGGTATAAGCCGGGAGAGGATGTGCTGATTGCACTCGATCCCGCTGCCAGCGAGTTTTATGAAAACGGCAGGTATATTCTTTCTGCCGAGAGCAAGCCGGAAAAATCGTCAGAGGATATGATAAAGTTTTATGAAGAATTGGTTGGCAGATACCCGATAATATCCATTGAAGACGGGCTTTCGGAGGGGGATTGGGACGGCTGGAAGGAGTTGACAAAGAGACTCGGAAAGAAGGTGCAGATTGTTGGAGACGATATATTCGTAACCAATACCGCTATCCTTAAAAAAGGGATAGCCCAGGGGATTGCAAATTCCATATTGATAAAATTAAACCAGATTGGGACTTTGACCGAGACACTCGATGCAGTCGAAATGGCAAAGAGGGCAGGGTATACTACCATTATATCCCACAGGTCGGGAGAGACGGAAGATACTACCATAGCCGATGTTTCGGTTGCCTGCAATACCGGACAGATAAAGACAGGCTCTATGTCGAGGACGGACAGGGTTGCTAAATATAACCAGCTTATGCGCATAGAGGAGGAACTGGGAAAATCCGCCCTTTTTAAAGGGAGAGGGGTTTTTTATAATATAGAATGAAGAACAAAGACCTAATAGAACGCAGATGACACGGATTTAGCGGATTTGCACAGATTTTTAAAGAATTAAAAATTATTTGTTTTTTATCAGCGAAAATCCGTATCATCCGTGTTCTATTGAAAATTTTATAATTTCATTAAAAAGCAAATGGTACGAATAGAAGAATTACAAAATTCTGCGGACAAGAATAAAGAGCAGAAAGAGTCCAATGATAGGAAGATAAAGATAATTTTCATTGCGAGCCTTTTATTTTTTGTTTTTCTTGTGTTGACGGCGATATTCAGAGAGGACGGTATAATAAAGTCATATAATCTGAATAAAAAACTTGAGTTATTAAAGAGCGATATAGGAAATTTAAAGAGAGAAAACGAGAGGCTTAGCAGAGAGGTATACGCCTTGAAGAACGATCCGGCATATATTGAAAAAATTGCAAGAGAAGATTTGGGGCTCGTAAAACCCGGAGAAATCGTGTTTGAGTTTGTAGGAAGAGATTACTCGGATTATAAAGGCAGATTACACAGGTAAAAAAATGTTTTGAATCTGTGTAATCGATTAAAAGAGGAGGAAATTTATGGCAGATAATGTATTGCATTTTTCCGATGCTGATTTCGATGATAAGGTGGTAAAATCGGATAAGGCTACAGTGGTTGATTTCTGGGCAGAATGGTGCGCGCCATGCCGCATGATTGCCCCGACAATTCAGGAGCTTGCAGACGAGTATGCAGGGAAAATAAATATAGGCAAGCTGAATGTAGACGAAAATCCCAAGACCGCCACTAAATACGGGATAAGGGGTATACCTACACTGCTTATCTTCAAAGACGGAAAGGTTGCCCATCAGGTAGTGGGGGTAAGACCTAAGGCAGAGATAAAGAAGCTCATAGACGGTATTGCTTAAAATACCACTCACCCACACCCTCACCCCGACCCTCTCCCAGAGGGAGAGGGAGAGAGGGGCAAGGGGAGAGGGGGAAAGTTGTGATTTTCTTGCCAATTATTCCTTCCTATTATAAAATGTAAATATGATAACACTGCAAAAAACTTTTTTTGAACGACTTTTTATTTTTTTCTTTTGTTCCTTTAAATTAAATAAGAGCAAAAGAAAAAATAACGGAAGTGAGAAAAAAGTATTTTTGCAGG
>CAYMMR010000324.1:0-3014 GCA_964391545.1 uncultured Nitrospinota bacterium
TCTCGTCTTTTACTACTAAAACCGCTCCCGAGAATACGCCTGCGCTGTTTATTAGAGGGTAGGTGGTAAGATTTACGATTTTGTTATGTAAATGCGGGCATTCGATATGATGGATTTCAACAGCCTCTTTTTTTTCTATAGTATCCCTGACAGCTTTAAGGCAATTCCCGCTGCAGTCCAATAGGAGAGAGTTGAAGGATTTGCCGATTGCATCGCGTGATAAGCTGCAAATATCTTTAGCTGCGTCATTCATCTCGATTATTGACAATTCCTTATCTACGGTGATAATAGCATCTTTTACGCTTTTAAATATCGCCTCGAGGTTAGAGCGGTATCTATCCTTTTCGGCTAATAGTCTTTTGTGTTCAAGCGCCTTTTTGGTAATATGCAGGAGGGTATCCTGCTTGACGGGTTTAAATAAATAATCATAGGCGCCGAGCCTCAATGCCTCAGAAGCCGTTTTAGCATCCGGGGCGCCTGTAATCATAATTACGGGGCAATCGGGATTTATCTTCTTGACCTCTCTTAAAACATCTATCCCTGTCATGCCTTCCATGACAATATCCGTAAATATCACATCGAAGTCTTTTTTAGATATGCCCGATATGGTATCATCGTAATTCGAGGCAGTCGTTACCTCATATCCCGACTCGGCAAGGAAATCTTCAAATGTGAATCTTATGCTGTCTTCGTCATCTATTACAAGAATCTTTGCCTTCATCCTTCTCCTTCATCCTGTATCCAAATGTATAGTAATTTACGAGCCGGGTTAAATATGCGGCTAAAATTATTCCTGCGATAAGTATTATTAAGACGATTGCGCCGCTCATTTTTCCAGCATCTCCTCTAAATTCCAATTTACCGCCAGCCTCACGGTCCGGCTGTTTTTCTCGAATTCGAGATACCTGTTTTTCAGCCCGAACAAAAAAACATCCCTCGTAATCTCCACATCCTTTATGCAGTATTCTATAATCTTATCGAGCTTTCCCTCCTTGAACCATTGAAGGGATAAGAGTCCGTTTCCGGATTTTTCTATATGCAGGGTTTTTTTTGCAATCTGATTAAGGCTGACCCTGTAACCGAGCCTGCCGTAGACATCGTTTAATATATCGAAATATCTGATGCTGTTTTTTAAATCTATGGTTGTGTAGGGCTGTAATACGGCAAAGTCGAAATTGAGGATATTGAACCCGACAACCATGTCTGCGGAGAGGAGCTTGTTCACCAATTTTTCGGCATCGCTTTCGATGTATGTGTGGAATTTCCCATCGAGGCTGTCATATACGATAGCGACTGCCATCTTCATAAGGTGCTTGTTATTCCAGCCCCCGACCTCATCCGCGCTCTTCTGAGTCTCGATGTCGAAATAGACTATCCTTTTTTCTTCCATAGTTAATAGTTGAGTTGTTGAGTTGTTGCCTACTCAACCACTCAACCACTTAACGACTCCACATCCTCAATACTCTCCTACCTTGTGCAGTTTCATCATATTCGTTGCGCCCTTAGCCGATATAGGCATCCCCATCAGTATAATAATGGAGTCCCCCTTTTTTAACAGTCTGTTTGACAGCAGGTTTTTGTCCATCTCTTTTATCAGACCATCGGTATCCTCAACCATCCCCATGGTCATAGGAATTACACCCCAGTAGAGATTTAATCTCCTCATTATATTTTCAAAGGGAGTATAGGCAATAATCGGCATCGTCGGTCTCTGTTTCGATACAAGCAGGGCGGTAGAACCCGATTGCGTAAATACTACAATCAATTTTGCCCCTATCTGGTGGGAGGCATGGACTGCAGCGCTGCTCACTGCATCCGGAAACGCAGAGATTCTGCTCCGCCTCCTCTCCCCCTGATGTCTGTATAATGAGCCGCTTTCTGCAGCAGAGATTATTTTTGACATTATATCCACTGACTCCAGCGGATATTTTCCGGATGCGGTTTCTCCGGAGAGCATTACTGCGTCCGTGCCGTCGAATATTGCGTTGGCAATATCGGAAGCCTCCGCCCTTGTAGGACGGGGATTGTTTATCATGGATTCGAGCATCTGTGTGGCGGTGATAACAGGCTTCCCCTTTTTATTCGCAATATTTATTATATTTTTTTGCACGACAGGGACAGCCTCCGGAGACATCTCTACTCCAAGGTCGCCCCTCGCAACCATCACGCCGTCTGCCTCATCTATAATCTCGTCGAGGTTCTCTATAGCCTCCGGCTTTTCGAGTTTTGCAATAACAGGTATGAATACCCCTCTTTTTTTAATAATGGTTTTGACGGATTTTACATCCTTAGCTGTTCTGACAAAAGAGATAGCCGCATAATCAACCTTATGCTCGATGCCAAAGTGGAGGTCTTCGATGTCCTTCCTTGTAATAGAGGGTAAGCCGACCTTTGTGCCTGGCAGGTTTATGCCTTTATGGTCCGTAAGGATGCCGCCGTTTATTACCTCGCAGATTACATCCGCTCCTTTAATGCCGGTTACCTTGAGGCTGATAAGCCCGTCATTTAAGAGTATCGTATCGCCGGCCTTTACATCCCTCGACATAGAGGGATATGTCGTCGAGACAATATCGGATGTTCCCGCGACCCTCCTCCCTGTCAGGATAAAACGATTTTCCGGTTTAAGTATTACCTTTCCCTCTTTTAAAGTTCCTGTTCTTATCTTCGGCCCCTGAAGGTCCTGGAGGATTGCTACATTTTTTTTATGCCTGCTCGAAGCCTCTCTTATGAGATTTATAACTTTCTTATGCTCGTCTCTTGTGCCGTGGGAAAAATTAAGCCTTGCCACATCCATGCCTGCGAAGATAAGCCCCTCGATTATTTTCGGAGAACTGCTTGCGGGCCCTATGGTGCATACAATCTTTGTTTTTCTTACAGGTATCATGTTATAAAATTTTTGCCACGGAGTTCACAGAGAACACAGAGAAAAAAATAATTTTTTTTGACACAGATGGACACCGATTATTTATGATTTTTATGGTTATTTATTTCTGTGTTAATCATAATTTATCTGT
>CAYMMR010000325.1:0-3012 GCA_964391545.1 uncultured Nitrospinota bacterium
AAGTATTAACTACATTATTGACATTTACATATAAATGTAGTTAAGATGTAGTTAACTATGTCAGTCGTTAAAAATACCCTTCAGGAAAATTATATCTTCTTTCTTCGTGATCTCTCCCGTATAGAACACGAGATTGATAATCTGCCCAAAGGCAGCATATCTGCCAAGAAAATAGGCGGGATAACCTATTACTATCATCAGTGGAGAGAAGGCAAAAGGGTTAAATCGGTTTCAATTGGCAGAAAAACTCCATCCGATTTAATCGATAATATAAACAGACGAAAGAACCTTGAGGGACGGAAAAGAGAAATCCTTGACAATATAAATGTGATAGTTAAGGCTGTTGATACACAAGAGGTAACAGTCCGCGAAATTTTACGCATTTTTTTTCAAAACAAAATCAATGTATTGCTTATAGGCTCATATTGCATGCCCGCATACAAGGAGGTATTAAATATCAATCTGCCTACAATCGGGACACAGGATGTGGACTTTCTTGTGTCTTATCCGTATAAAGGCAAGAAAGTTGATATGGGGTCTCTTTTGTCGGAGCTGGGTTTTTCATCTGGCTTTAATCCTGATGGCTCAACATACTTTACTAACGGGGCTTTTAGAATAGATTTCTTAACTTATGAAAAAGGTAAAGGCACTGATAGGGCGATTCTAATTAAGGAACTCGGAATAAACGCTGAGCCATTGAGATATATGCAGATGCTCTTTGACGACAAAATCCATGTGCAGACAAGAGATTTTGCATATAATATTCCTAATCCATGGGTTTTTGCATTTCATAAGATACTGGTGATGAATAACAGGAAAGTGCAGTCCAAAAAGGAAAAGGATTTATTACAGGCTTTATCAATTTTGAGAGAAATCGAAGGGATGCCTCAAGAATTTAGAAAAAGTATAGAATATTTAAGAACACTTCCTCTACGATGGCAGAGGATTATAAAGGGGCATATTAAGAATCACCTCCCTGAATACCTTATATTCCCCTCTTCCCTTAAGGGAGTATGAAAAATCTTGATTTTGCCGGATGCGGTGAGTAGCATTATGTTGATAATAAATAAGTCGAGAGGGAGGCTTGATATGAGAAATATTCTATAGAAAAAAAGATGTAACTATTCAGCAAATTACAATATTCCCCCTTAATAAAGGGGGTTGGGGGGTTGTTTAAACTTTAATGCAGTGTATTACAACCCCCTTTGTCCCCCTTTTATAAGGGGGAATTTAATGGAAATTTATTTGCTGAATAGTTACAAAAAGATTATGTTATAATTTTTGCTAATATCTATGAATGACTTATCTTTTTTGATTTTAGGCTTATTAATCGGCGGGGCGGCTGCCTATTTTCTGGCAAGGGCGCAGACTAAGGCTGCCCTTACGAATAAGCTTACGGAGATTGAAGTTAAAGCCCGCGGCGCCGAGAATACGATTGCCGAACTGAGGAATCGATTGCAGGAAAGGGGAGAGGAGTCTAAAAGACTTTCGGAGCAGCTTAAATTAGAGCAGGCTGCAAAGATTACTGCGGAAACGCGGCTTACGGAGACGCAGAAGAATCTGGAAGAACAGAAAAGGTTATTGGATGAGGCGGCTCAAAAATTGAAAGATACATTTAATGCCCTGTCTTCCGATGCCCTTAAAAGCAATAATCAGGCATTTTTAGAGCTTGCGAGGAAGACGCTCGAAAATTATCTATCCGAGGCAAAGGGTGATTTAAGCAAGAGGCAGGATGCCATTGACCTTATGTTAAAACCAGTTAAAGAGACCCTCCAAAAATACGAGAATCAAATCAGGGAGATTGAAAGCGCAAGGCAGGGCGCTTATTCGGGATTGAAGGTATATCTGGACGATTTAAAAACGACACAGGAGAGACTGCAAAAAGAGACAACCGCCCTCGTCTCCGCGCTTAAAACGCCGCAGGTGAGGGGCAGATGGGGAGAGATTACACTAAGACGGGTAGTTGAAGTCGCGGGTATGTCCAGATACTGCGATTTTATAGAGCAGCCGAGCGTAGAGACGGAAGAGGGGCGAAAAAGACCCGACCTTATCGTTAAATTGCCGGGCGACAGGACTGTAATAGTGGATGCAAAGGTTCCTTTAAAGGCTTATATGGAGGCAATCGAGACTGCCGATGACGAAAAGAGGAAAATACTGCTGATGCAGCATGCTCAGGCAGTCAGAAACCATGCAAAACAATTAAGCTCTAAGGCATACTGGAATCAGTTCAAGCCGACCCCGGATTTTGTTGTTTTATTTTTGCCTGCCGAGTCTTTTTTCAGCATGGCATTGGAGCAGGACCGCAATCTTATCGAGGATGGGATGGCAGGCGGGGTTATACTTGCGACACCGACAACCCTTATTACAGTCTTAAGATCGGTTGCATATAGCTGGCAGCAGCAGCAGGCTGCTGAAAATTCAAAGCAGATATTAGAGACAGGGGTCGAGCTGTTCAACAGGATTTGCAAGTTTGCAGACTATATCGGCGATATTGGAAAGGGATTAAATACAGCGGTAAAATCGTATAACTCTGCAATCGGGTCGTGGGAGAGCAGGGTAATGCCGGGGGCTCAAAGGTTGAAAGATCTTGGCGCATCCGCCCCTGAAAAGAGCCTGCCTGAGATAAGCCAGATTGATACGAGTATCAGGGAACTACCTGAAGGACAAAAACCTGCTTAGCTGCAAAGACACGGAAGAATTTATAATTTTATCGGGTCAGTGTTCTTTGAAGCGTTTTATTATCTCCTCTATTTTACATTCAGGGCTAAAAATTCTCTTAATGCTGTATCCATTAAGATTAAGTCTTGATGAGAAAGTCTGCCTAATTTCTTTAGAACAAGTGTTTGCTCAATGGTGGAAATAGCCGGTTTAATAGCAGATGGTTTTAAGGGTCCGGCGCCTTGCCAATCTGCAATCAAGCATTCTCCTATTCCGATAGTTTTATCAGTTTGACTGGTAATTGGACTTCCCCCGATTTAGTGGACACTAAGTTAAGCAACATTTAGAGCCTCA
>CAYMMR010000326.1:0-2948 GCA_964391545.1 uncultured Nitrospinota bacterium
AAAGACCCCTCGCTTTGCTCGGGGTGACAAAAAGGGGCATTTCGCAACTCCCTCACAAAGAAAAGGGGTCGGGAATTATTCCCGACCCCTTTCTTATTAGTATTAAGCATTAAGTTTTTACTCAACACTTTTCACTCATCACTTAACACTATATAACAGGCTCGTTACCCTCTTTCAGGGTATTCATCAGCTTGTTACCGCCGATGATGAACTCTTTCTCTGTAGGATCAAGCTGGAACTCAAGCTTTGATACCTCATCATAATCACCGACTGCGAGAGATGCCGTTCCGCCCGGAGGATCGACAAAGAATGTTCCCCTCATCTCGAGGTGCAGCGGTCCACAGAACTGCTGGCAGTAAAATTCATATTCGCCTGCTTTATCTGCAACAAATTCTGCTACACCCGACATACCCCTTACTGCTGAAATCATGGTTCTCTGTCCGTAATATCCGTATACAGTTAATCCCATGGTAACATCGGGGTTCTTTGTCAGACCTGCTGCCTTATCGATGTTGGTTACAATCATCCTCACCTTAGCGCCCTTTGGAACATGGATAAATCTTGGAACATAACCATAGCTGAATGCCTTTACCCTTACTACATGGACATCCCCTTCCTTGGTTACGCCGGGCTTTCCATCATCCCTCGGGATAAAGTATCTCTTTGTATTGGCAATATGAACAGGGAAAAGCTCGGGTCTTACCTTCGAGCTTCTGCCCGGGTCATCAAAGTTTACCTTAACATCACCCAGTTCATAGCCCTTTTCAAACATCTCCTCTCCCTTGCCTGTATTCCATCTCTGGATATAAGAGGAGAATATCTGTCTGCCTTCATGCGGCTCTCCATCCACAGGAATAAGCTTTACTGTCTTTCCATAGGTCGGGCTCAGCTCATCGATATCCTGAAGCTCGAAATTGACGGCAAAGACTATACCTGTAGGATTAAACAGTCCTGTGGAGAATTTGTTCTGCGATACATAGTAGTGGTTATCCGGCGCAATGGAGTTATGTCCAACCCTGTAATGGATCGGGAACTCGTCAACCATCTGCATCCTGCCTAAATCAATCTTTGAAGTAGAGTCGGATACGAAGCAGGAGAGATAATCATACTTTCCAACGGTATCATGCTGGTTGTGCAGGGGACCTGCGCCAACAGGAATAACCTTATGGACTTTTAAGTTTTTAATATCGATAACCGAAAGTGTTGCAGAAAGCTTATCGCAGGCTGTAACGAACCTGTTCCTCGGCTCCACATTCGTTCCATGCGGGTTCTTGCCGACCGGAATCTCTTTTATGAACTTAAAGGGATCCTGGCTG
Organism: uncultured Nitrospinota bacterium; assembly: GCA_964391545.1. Classification (GTDB taxonomy): domain Bacteria; phylum Nitrospinota; class Nitrospinia; order UBA9942; family UBA9942; genus JACQEW01. The sequence goes on from CAYMMR010000326.1 coordinate 1,317, forward strand.
AAGACCATAACTGCGCTGTGATAATAGTTGCCTGCAAATACATATTTCCCGTCCTTGCTTGTATCCGGATAATCCGGTGCGCTCGGCGCAGGCGGGACATCTATAACGGTTGTTGCGCCGTCGGATACCCTCATCTTTGCCATCTTGCCTGTAAGCTCGCCTGTAAGGAAGATGTATTTTCCGTTGGGGCTCATAGCTGCGCTGTGGTGAATTCCAAACGGCTTCGGGTTTGCGAGAATCCTTTCTGCATAACCTGTCTGAAGATTTACCTCCACAACCGCATCCGCGCCCTTATCGCTTACCCATAGATATTTTCCATCGGGGCTTCCGTTGTTATTACCTGCATTAGAGCCGCTGAACGGAAAGTTGTGGGCATCCACGCCTATAAGGATGTGTCTGTATGTCCTCATGCTTGGGATACCGATAACTCCAACCGCGCCGTCTAATCCGCCGGCATCATAAAGATAAGCATAGTCCCTGAGAGGCGCATCGCTGTCCTCGGGCGCTATTACATGCCAATCTCTCTGGTCTGCCGGTGTCAATTCTGACTTACGGGCTTCTGCTGTGCCCGCTATTAAAAATGCTGCCATTATAATTAAGGCCAAAAGACCTTTCTTACCCATTTATTTCACCTCCATTCCCTTTTAAAATCATGGCTCGTGGTTATAATAAACCCCTGCCTTTGCATCATCCGCTAATCTTTTCATCAAATAATCATCAGGATTCATGATATTGATCTTTCTTGCCAGCCATTTTCCATCCTTGGGCCAGCCGTGCACAAGAACGAGCTCTCCGCCCTTTAAATCGGCAAACTTCCTGAATGCGCCGCGGTCAGCAGGATTCTTTGTTGTCTGAATCTGCACCTGGCATTCATCCTGAAGGATGAGCTTCCTCTCCTTTGCTGTTTTTTCAAAGGCGGTCTTGATTACAATAGCCCTCGGACTCTTCTCAATCTTTGTTATTGTCCCTACATAGGTGCAGTCCTCATCGGTCGAGCCATTATACTCTGCAAGAGCTATCCCGGAAGACAGAACAAATAAAGATGCAACTAAAACAGATAGATACCTTTTCAAATTGGTTCACCTCCTTTCGGTTTATATACTGCAAAAACTTTTTTTCGAGCGACTTTTTATTTTTTCTTTTGTTCCTTATTAACATAAAAAAGACAAAAGAAAAAATAACGGAAGCGAGAAAAAAGGGTTTTTGCAGGATACTTAATATTTAGCAAGATATGTGCCATACTTCTATTCCAAAACCAATACCAATAATTATCGAAAAATCAAGAGGTTACATAAAGAGAAGGGGGCAGGCAATAGCAGCAGGCGGCAGAAACTGTAACATTAATGTTGCAGCTTTGGCGAGTTTTTTTATAACTTATCTAATCTATTGAATTTAAAGATAGTATTATTAATACAGTGTCACATCAATGTTACGGCTTATATATAGTGGATAGTCCCACAAATAGCTTTACCATAGTTTGTCATTTCCGCGAAAGCGGGAATCCAGTAAAATCAAAGACTGGATTCCGCATCGAGTGCGGAATGACAGTAAAGGAACTTTAGGGACACTCTATTAGATTATACCTAAATTGAGCGATTCTTGGGTTAAGTGCTTGTCTGACCTGTCATTGCG
>CAYMMR010000327.1:0-2937 GCA_964391545.1 uncultured Nitrospinota bacterium
CACAGCGGGTCCTTCGATTTTTACATGGGTATCTCTCCACCCCTTCCCGCCTTCGGAAATATCGGCATAATCGTCGGCAATATTTATTCCTCCTGTAAAGCCAATCCTGCCGTCAACAACCAATATCTTCCTGTGGTTTCTCCTGAGCCACTGCCACCCTTTTTTCCATGGAGCTATCGGATTATACTCCATTACCTTTACATGATGATTCTGGAGAAACCGTAAAAAATCCTCCCCGCAATCCATAGAGCCTACCGAATCGTATATGAGATTAACCTCTACGCCCTCGGCAGCCTTTTTAGAAAGGGCTTCTCCAAATCTCCAGCCTGTTTTATCGCTCCTTAAAATATAGGTTTCGAGGTTTACGCTGGAATATGCCTCCCCGATGGCATGAATCATCGAAGGGAAAGCCTCACTGCCATCCCTCAGGAGAGTAACCCTGTTGCCGTTTATTATATGCTGGTTTTTTGTCCCACCCCCTTTCCTCATAAAATTTATGAATTATGAATTATGAACTATGATTTTAAAATCATAAATCCCAAATCATAAATTATAAATCTTAACACACCGGATATTTCCCCTCAGCCAATTCATTGCAGAAATGGGCTATATTTTTAAGCTCGTTATCTATAACATCTTCCGCCTTTTTAGAAACCGAGCCGAATGAAACCCATTGCTCCAATATCAGATGCGCAGAAGCTATCTTCGGATGGTCTATCTGGACGCCTATCTGACTGCACAGCCATACATAAACCTCTTTTATACCCTTAACCTCTTTATATATCTCGTTTGCAATCTTATGCGTCAAAATATTATATATCTTGCCGACATGGCTGACAGGATTCTTGCCTGCTGCCGCCTCGGTGCCCATCGGACGATTTAATGCAATAACCCCGTTTACCCTGTTTCCTCTCCCAACCTGACCCGAATCCGCATCTTCGGCAGATGTCCCCAAAAGCGATAAATACATGCCGTCCATGCCCTTGCCCTTTTTATCGAGGGTGTTTAAATAAATATTTACCTTGCCTTTTGGGAAAAATCTCCCCGAAAACTCATTTATAGCCTCCAGCGCCTCATCTTTTCTCTTAAAATAGTTTTCCTCGCTTTCGATATATTTACATATAAATGGCATTGCAATAGTCATATTGAGCTCCCTGCCGTTTCTGAATCCCATAACCTTTATATCCTCGCCTGTATCGGGAAAAATCCTCTTAAATTCATTTGAATTAAGATAATTTTCTGTCTGAAGCACGGCCTTTTCGGTCTCGCTCAAAGGCGCATAGCCTACTGCTGCCGAGGTATCGTTTGCAGCCCTCATTGCGCCTTTTGTCTTAAAGATACCTGTAAGCTCCTCCGAACCAGGGAATAAAACAATCCTATAATCTACATGGGCATCGGGGTCTACAAAACGGAGATTCTTCTTAATCCATTCCTTCGAGGCATTTATTGCTATGGTATTAACATCCATTCTCTTCCCGCCGACCTCCCTTGTAGCCCTGTCGCCGATAATCAATTCCATAGGCTTTGTAACCTCCCCGCCGCCGAACCTCTTATTCGTCCCCCCTGCCACAAGAAGCCCTTTATCCACATTGTGGTGCATTATATCCCCGAATGCCTCGATATACTCTCGGCTTAGGGCAACGGATATGCTGTCCATAACGGCATCGCATATATAATCGGGATGCCCCACACCCTTTCTCTCCACAATCTCGATTTGCTGCTCCGATACAGGAATATTCTTGAGGCTCTCTATAACGATATTTCTCATAACCCCTCCCTGCCTTCGGCAAATTTAGCTTTGAGCTTTGAGTTTTGAGTTCAGCCGAATACCGACGGCTGATAGCTGATTTAATGATGCCACTGTTTTATAAAAAAAGCAATGGTTTTACAGTTAAAAAATATTTGCCATATTTTGAAAGAAAATATAAGATGGAATTATGAATATGACCTTAAAACTTATCTCGATATTTATCATACTCTTCTCTTTCCTGTTGGTATCCTGCAGTAAACCGTCTGAAAAAGTGGCTGGAAGTTCAGAAGGTATGGCAGGTTTTATGCCGAATATTGCCGGTGAAAGCCTGTGGAAGCAGGAAGGGGGCATAAAATGCTATAAAGGAGAGGAGCTTTTCAATTATATTGACGGCGGCGCCGAGCTTTTTCACGACTATGGCTTCAAAAAGGCATGTGTTCAGGATTATCAAAAGGGCGATTATCTTTACACTGTAGAGATTTATGAAATGGAGAACTCTCCAAAGGCATTCGGGGTATACTCAATAAATCGTGAAGGAACGCATCCGCAGATGGGACAGGAGGCGGCATATCAGGAAGGCTTTTTAAATATATGGAAAGGACGCTATTACATAAAGATTTTCACCTCGCAGAAAGGCGCCGATATGGAAAAGGATATACTGTTTCTTGGGGAAAAGACAGCATCTCGAATCGAGGATACGGGTGAAATGCCTTCGTTATCAAAAATCGTTCCGGCATCGGCTATAAAAGATAAGACTGTTTCTTTCTATAAGATGGGGGCTATTAATAATATATTCTTTATCTCCCACGAAAATATCCTGAATCTTAACGGAGAGGCGGAGGGTATAACATTCCTCCTGCCTATGGGGAAAGAGAATATCAGAATTGTAATTATTCGCTACCCTAATGCAGAACTTGCAAAGGAATCCATAGATAATACGGCAAAGGGCTACTTTTCCCAGCCCCCCTCATCTAAAGGTGCGGACGAATACAGGGGGGGAAAAAAGGATAAGGCAGCAATAACAAAATCGCAGGGTAATTTTCTCGTGCTTGCAGTGGGAGACGATGAGAAAGATGTTTATAATGCAGCGCTTGAATCACTCAAGTCGGTGAAATGAATATAAGGATTTTTCAAAGAACAAAGACTTGACAAAGACTTGATTTCACCGCAGAGACGCAAAGGTCGCA
>CAYMMR010000328.1:0-2918 GCA_964391545.1 uncultured Nitrospinota bacterium
TTTTGATTTTTAAATCCCTCAAAAACAGTGCACTTTTGATTTTTAAATAACATTTAAAAATTCACCCCTCACCCATCCCTCTCCCCTCGGGGGAGAGGAGTAAGGTGAGGGGTTATGTTGATTTAAAAATTGAGTTTTATCTATCTATAGGATAGGATAAATAACTTATGTTAAGAGATAATGCAAAGGTAGAGATAAAGGTAAAGGAGAAATATTTTCTCTACCTCTGCCTTTACCTTTGCCTTTTTAATGGCTGCGCTTCTACCCAGCACAAATACGAGACGGAAAATTACCAGCCCCTTTTTGATTATACTTACGATAGAGAAAAAAATATAAACCGGTATAATATACTCGGCCCCTTTATCACCATCGAAACCGGTCCCGAGAAAGAAGACCGTATTTACAGACCTTTTTACGCCGATACGCAGGATAAGAAAAAAGATACTGCCGATACGGATTATATATATCCGCTGGGAAATTATAAAAAAACTCCGGAAGGCGAGTTCTCACGGTTTACCCCATTTTATACTTCACGGGCAGAGGGGAAGAAAGGAGATTTTGGCTTTTTTCCGGTATTCTGGGGAAAGACAGAGGATGGAGAAAAATACGGCGGTTTCTTTCCTATTTATGGCAATTTTAAAAAGAGATTCGGCAAGGATGAGATAAGATTCTTTTTATGGCCTGTTTATACGAATGTAAGAGAGGATAAAACGGAAACTACCGATATTATCTGGCCGATTTTTTCTAAAACAACCGGAGAGAAAGAGGATGGGTTCGGGATATGGCCCCTCTTTGGCTATAGGGATAAAGAGGGTGAGTATTCAAAGAGATTTTTTCTCTGGCCCCTGATTTATAATAATAAGACAAGGCTCGATACCGCACGGCCTACGGAATATAAGGCATTCCTTCCCTTCTATTCCTCCGAAACATCGCCGGGCAGGGTTACTAAAAGCGTCCTGTGGCCGTTTTTTAATTACCTCCATGACGAGGAAGAGGAACTCACTCTAAGAGACTTTCCCTGGCCCATAATTCAAAAAGGGGAGGGGAGAAATTTCAGGGTATTCAGGGTGTTTCCGGTTTTTGGATTCAGAGAGAAGGAAGAATCCGAGTCTCGTTTTTTTCTCTGGCCTGTTTATACCTATGAAAGATATCGTCCCGAAGACTCAGAAAAGGTTGTTCACAGGTTTCTTCTCATAAGCAAGTATGAGTATGAAAATCCAAAATCCCAAATCCAAAATCCCAAATCCTTACAGTTAAGGCTTTGGCCTCTGTTCAATTATAAAAACAAGAAAGACGGCGGAACTCTCTTTCATTTCCCCGAGATAATTCCAATAGAGACCGAAGGATTTGAAAAAAACTACGCCCCAATCTTCAGGCTGTATGAATATCAGTCTACCCCTCCTCCTTCTCCCTCTATAGAGGCTGGAGATAAAAAAGAGGGTGAAATGGAATCGAGGCTCTTATGGGGATTATATTCCCATAAAAAAAACAGCTTCGGCGATTTTATAAGCCTCTCCTTTCTTCTAAATTATGAAAAAAGAGAAGATGAGAGCAAGTTTTCGCTCTTAAAGGGATTGCTGGAATTTGGGAAAAAGAAGGATAAGGGGTATATGAAGATATTCTATATACCGTTTTGATTGAAATTCATGCGCAAAGAAATTAAAAATCATAAGTAGAAAGGGAGATGAAGATGGAGAAACGGAGAAGAAAGAAGATAGATATCAGAAGAAATTTTTCTATCGTCTGTTTTCTCCTTTTCTCCCATTTCTCCCTTTCTCCTTAATATTTTTTTTGTTTATCAGGCAATTTCCGAATATGTCTTCACTATGTTGCCCTTTTCTCTCTTGCATGAATAAAGAGTTCGGTCTATCTTGTTTATAAGGTCTCTCTCGTCGGATGCGTCTGCAGGATATGCTGCCAGCGCGATGCTTAAATAGAGTCTGGGGCTTTTTACTTCAAAAGATACGGACTCGACTTTCTTTCTGATGGTTTCCGCAATTTTCTTTGCCTCGGAGATTTCACAGGCAGGCATAATTATGGCGAATTTTGCCCCTCCGTATCTTGCCGGTATATCAATATCCCTTATATTATCTTTTATGACGCCTCCTATAAGCTGCACTGCCTTATCCCCTTTTGGATGCCCGTTTATATGGTTATAATCTTTAAGATGGTCAACGGCTGCGACACAGAGGGTCAGCCGGGTTTTATCGTGGTCAGCCCTTTTTATTTCATGAGACAGGGATTCATGGAAATATTTATAGCTGTATAATTTTGTAAGCCCGTCATAATTCGAGATCTGATGCAACTGGTCTTCCAGCCTGCCATATTCCACTACTACGGTGAGAAGATTGACCAATTCTACGAATATTCCGATATCCTCTTCTGAAAATGAGTCCTTTTCTGCGCTGTCCATATAAGTGAATCCAACCCATTTATTGCTGTGTTTCATGGGAACGGCGAGGAGGGTCTTAAAATCATGCTCGAATTTGTAAAGATTTTTCTTTTTAATATCGGATTTATCGTCAATTAGGATGTATCTTTCCTGGCTTAAGACATCCCTGAACAATTCCTGCTTTTCATTTGCCTGAAAATGTTTTATAAAATCGCCGCTTAATCCCCTCGATGCAATAATCTTATTGCGGAAGTTCGGCTCCTTTGCAAATATTGCTATCGATTGACATTTAAAAAGCTCTTTTACAATATCGTTTGTAAAGCTCATTACCTCTTCGGCCTTGTAACCTGCATTGATTTTATCGAGAACCCTTTGAATCAACTGCAGCTTTTTATCTCTATTTTCCACTTAAGCCTCCTTTTTTTAAAAAACCGGTTTTAAATCTACCGCTTCTCCATTTTTTTCATCCCAAAAAAATGCGTGAAAGACCTTATGTCCCTTCCGCTTGCCGTTCAGACAGCCGTCC
>CAYMMR010000329.1:0-2913 GCA_964391545.1 uncultured Nitrospinota bacterium
GTCCTCTGGCTTCTGTCTTCTGACTTCTGACTTCTGTCCTTTCCCTCATCTTGCTCACAGCCTCTTTGAGCTTGCTCTCGGAATCAATCAGGAACTGTGCGGATGTAACAATATCTTCGCCTGCTTTTACGCCTTCCAATATCTGTAAATATCCTTCCCCGGTATCCACCCCTACCCTGACATCTCTCGGCTCAAAACTGCCTCCGCCTTTCGATACTATAATAATATCCCTCTGGCCCGAACGTATTACCGCCTCTGCAGGAACAAGCACTGCGCTCTCTGCAACCCTCGATTCAAGTTTGATATTGGCATACATATCGGGTTTTAATTCCCATTTTGGATTATCGAATTCCATCCTGACCTTTACTGTCCTTGTCTCAGCCTGTAAGTAGGGATAGATGTATGTTACGACGCCTTTGAATACCTTGCCGGGTATGGAAGTAAGTGTCATTTCTGCGGTTTGTCCTACTCTTACCCACGGCACTTCGTATTCGTATATATCGGCATATACCCATATATTAGATATGTCCGCAACAACATAAAGGTGCATCTCGGGGGTAATGAACATACCTTGAAGCAGGTCTTTCTTAACGACAATCCCATGTGTAGGAGAATGTATATGAAGCGTCTTCTTTGGCTGTCTTGTCTCCTCTATCTCTTTAATCTGATGCTCAGGAACATCGAAGAGTTGAAGTCTTTTCTTTGCAGAATCGAGGAGGGATTTGGCGCCTGCTGCAACACCCTCTACTTTGCTGTCCTTCAATGATTTTGCATATTCCAGCGCAAGCAGATATTCCTGCTGTGCAGATACAAGTTCAGGACTATAGACCTCAAGGAGCATATCCCCCTCATTAACCTCCTTGCCTGTGAAGTCAATATACAGCTTCTCAACCCATCCCTGTATCTTTGTGTGGATATGTGTAACCTTTCTCTCATCATAATCAATCCTGCCGACAGTCCTTATTGTCCTTCTTAGTGGTTTCATTATAACCTTCTCTGTCCTGACACCGATGCTCTGAACTGTTGTAGGATCAATTTTTACTGTGCCCGGCGCAGAGCCCTCTTCATCCTCATATACAGGAACTAAATCCATATCCATAAAGGGAGATTTACCGGGTTTATCCGAGGTATAACCAGGCACCGTAGGGTCCTTCCAGTATAGTATTTTCCGCTCTTTCTTCCCTTCTGCTGCCGGCATTTCATGTCCCTTATGTCCACCCTTTTCTTCCTCATAGACAGGAATATAATCCATACCCATCTCGTCCTTCTTTGGTGTGGACGATGTAACTTTCGGATTCATGGGATTGCGGTAGAATAAAATCTTTCGTTCCTTTCGTATCTCGCCTTTCTTATGTCCGGCAGTTCCTTCAATATATTCGGTTATCTTTTCACGATAAAAGAATCCAACACCGATAACAGTTGCCAGAAGAATGAATCCGGCGAATTTCAACAATTCTCTAATTTGACTGCGGTCTGACATTTAAACCCCCTAATGAAGGCGAAAAGGTAAAGAGGCAAATAGGTCAAAAGGTTTTACCTCTTAACCTTTTCGCCTTAAAATAATCTCTTCCCCACTACCGACTCGAGCTCTGCCAATTTTTTCTCATAATCCGAAAAAACCCTCTCATATCGAACCTGATAATTAAAAAGTGTAATCTGATTATCGAGGAGGGTAAGGAAATCAACTTTATTAACCTGATACCCTGCCAGAGCAGAGGATAAAGACTGGGCTGCCTGCGGTATTATCCCGCCTAAAAACAACTCTATCAACCTTCTCCCCTTCTCCTCCTCCGACATAATCTCCTTTATGTTCTTAAAAATCTCATTTCTTGCCGCATTGTATCGCTGGGTTGCAGAATTTATATTGTGAGATTCCTCGGCCGCCTTTTTATCCTGCTTGGTCTTATACCAGAGTGGAATGTTCATGGAAAACTTGCCCGATACGGAATTCATATTGTTTTTTTCCTGCCCCAGACTCAAGCCCACATCAAAATCAGGGTAATACTCAAGCTTTGCCAAATTATAAGCAGCTTTATATCGCTCTATCATCTTTTCCAGCCCTTTGAGCAGAGGACGATTATCCACAGCAGCAGATTGCAATTCTTCGATGGTAAATTTAAATTCATTTTTTTTAATATCGCCAGGTTTTCCAAGCTGCGACTGAGGGAGGCGGTTCATAAGTATATTAAGCCTTGCCTCTGCGGACTGTCTCTCCTGTTCCAGTCTTATAAGCTCATCGATAGTCTTTGAAAGCTCCACCTGTGCCTTCAGGACATCCTGCTGAAGCCCCATGCCTACGGAATATTTTGCCTCTGCAATCTTTACGAAGTCCTGTAATGTCAGCTTATTCCTCTCGGTTATCTCTACTGCTTTATATATAAAATAAAGGTCATAGTATTCGTCCTTGACCATCTGGATAAGTTTTATTTCCATATCTTTATATTCTTCCTCTGCTGCCTCTGCCTCTCTCTGTGCCATCTCCGATTTTAAAGAAAGTTTCCCCGGGTATGGCAGGCTCTGCATTATAGTAATCTCCTTCATCGGCTCGTTTGCCGACAGGGTATTCATTGGAACATTTAACAGCCCTATCTCGATTTTCGGGTCTTCCAGTGTCCCCATCTGGCTTGGAACTTCTTTAAAGGCATCTGCACGGTATTTTGCAGAGATAAGCTCCGGATTATTCTTAACCGCTTCGTCAATAAGCTGCTGAAGGACTAACGAAGGTAATTCTTCGGCAAAGACGATATTAGTAAGCAGCAAACAATGAGCAATGAGCAACGAGCAATGGGCAATAAACCTATTTTGATAAGACTGCAAAAACCTTTTTTTGAACGACTTTTTAGTTTTTATTTTGTTCCACCCCCCCTCAATCCCCCCTTTTTTAAAGGGGGGAGGAAGGGGGGTTAAAATAGA
>CAYMMR010000330.1:0-1718 GCA_964391545.1 uncultured Nitrospinota bacterium
CTTTTTGGGATTAACTGCCATGTCTCTTGCAATAATCGGGATAATAAGCCGGAGGGTAAAGATTGGTGCCGCAGTATCGCCGGGGATTCGCCATGAGAAATCGAAGACAATAAGCTTTTTATTGGGTGTAGTTACATTCATCTCGGCAGTAGTTTTATTTGAAATATTACTTGTCTTAATTACAGGCGGGTTAAATTTTACCATTATGGGGATTAAGGTAAGGTCAACGAGAATTCATAATCCATTGACAATCCTTTTTATACTTGTTCTTGTTAGGCTGCTGTTCGAGCATAGATTTAGAATATTTATAAAATCCATTTATTTTAGTATAGATAATCATAGAATGAGATTTTATCTTATGGTTCTTATAATATCTTTTATATTTTCGCTCGGTCCAATTATTCATTTTAATAACAAAGAGATTATGTATGGCCCATATTTTATTTTGAGATTGCTGCCGGGTTTTGACGGCTTGAGGGTTCCTGCGAGATTTATAATAATGGCGGCTTTGTCCGTAAGCATTTTTGCATCCTTCGGAGTTTTAACGATATTAAAGAGAGTTTATGTTTTTTGGAAAAGAGCAGTCATTACCATGATAATTGTCTTGCTTCTTCTATTTGAATCGCTTTCCATTCCCCTCCCAACCCCCTCCGTGGCTGTTGGAAAGGATATACCAGAGGTTTATAAGTGGCTTGCCGGCGAAAAAGGCGATTTTGCAATACTTGAAATGCCTCTTCCAAGAAATCATGAACAGGCAAGTAAAGAAACCGGATATATGTATTATTCAACATGCCATTGGAAAAGGCTTGTAAACGGCTACAGCGGATATTTCCCTCCAGCATATAGCTTCCTGATTTATGAGGGGATGAAGGATTTCCCTTCGAATGTATCGATTGGGTTGATCAAAGAATTGAATATAAAATATCTCATTATCCATTCTATGGATTTCAAACAGGAAGAGTGGGAGCGAATTAAAAGGGAGTTGGAAAATTACGAATCTGTGTTAATGCCGTTTAAACAGTTTGGCGAAGCCTATGTATATGAGATAGTCAGTAACGAAGGGACTGCCCGGACCATAAATAATTTGGAGGAGATTCCAAGAGGGAAATGGACAGTTAGGGCAAGTGCAGAAAAGCCCGAATCTGCTATTGATGGAGACCTTAAAACACGATGGACGACAGGCCGTCCGATGCTGCCGTCCGATTTTTTTGAAATAGATATTGGAAAATCGAGGACAATATCGAAGATAGTGTTTGAATTGGGGGGATGATTTCAGGGACTATCCCCGGGATATAAAATAGAGATTTCCAAAGATGCCTGAGTCTGGGAGGAAATTAAAAGAGAGGATTTAGTCATTCCTCCTATACGCTCTTATGCAGAACATCCAAGGAGGATTGAGTTTGAAATCTCATTTACTCCATCCACAGGGAGGTTTATAAGGATTACACAAACAGACTCGCCTCCCGATTATTATTGGTCTATAAGGGAGATTCGCCTTTTTGAATAGCATTAAGGAAAAGTGTGGAAAGCAGATAAATTTTATGGTATCGTTATCCAAAAATAGGGGGGTATTATGCAAACATTAGATGAAAGGATTGATAGCCTCGAGACGATATTTGGACAATTTGCGATACAGGTAAATAGTGCCCTTTTAATGCTCAGTAATGAGATGAGAGAGTTTAAAAATGAGATGAGAGAGTTTAAAAACGAGATGGGAG
>CAYMMR010000330.1:1818-2904 GCA_964391545.1 uncultured Nitrospinota bacterium
GAGAGTTTAAAAACGAGATGGGAGAGTTTAAAAACGAGATGGGAGAATTTAAGGATAGAATGGAGGCAGAAAACAAGAGAAAGAATAAAGAGTGGAGCAATATTGCAAAGAAGATGGGGACTATGGTGGAGGACCTTATTGCCCCTGCCTTAAGACCGGTATTAAGCAAATATTTCAAATGCGAGATTAAGATGGAAGGCGAGAGGATGTTCAGAAGGAAGGATGGAGAGGATTATGAGATAGATGCTATAGCAGGCTGCGACGATAAAGTGTTTATGGTAGAGGTAAGGTCCACACCGAGAGCCGAGGATGTGGATATGTTTGTAGATAAAAGCAAGAGGTTTTTTGAATTTTTTCCCGAATATAGCGGAAAGAAGCTCAATATAATATTCGGCAGCATAGCCTTCCCCGATAATGTAATAAGATATGCAAGCAAGAGCAGTATATATGTGATGGCATGGAGAGAATGGGAGTATATGGATATATTGAATTTCGATGAGATATAAACCCAAAAAATGCGTGAAAGACATTAGGCTACTTATTCACCCGCACTAATGGAGTAAGCCGTAAAATCTTTTGGATATTTTTATATGTTTGCATACGAAAAAGAGGCGTTAGAGCGGGCTGTAAAAAGTATCAGAGGAAAACTTTTCGATAGAATTGTCTCTATTTATATCTTTGGCTCACGAGCGAGGGGAGATTATGGGGAATGGTCGGATTTTGATTTATCAATAACTATGATTTCTTAAATAAAAAATCGAAAGAACACGGGGGAGTTGAAAATTTATATTGTTCTTATCAAAAACAATGAGTAAATTCAATATCCGGAAATAGACATGTAAAAACATTTCAGCATGCCTTTTGATTTATAATTTTTTAAAAAAACTCTGCTACAATTTAAACCTCGAATGAAAATAAACGAATTTATAAAACAGTCATCGGCTTTGTTTATTTATATCCTGCTGTCCATTGTTTTGACCTATCCTTTGATATTTGAAATCAATACCTCCTTATCTGATAATCTTGGAGACCCCCCTTTTAAACACATGGATACTCGCATGGGATGTCCACAAAATCGTTGAATTT
>CAYMMR010000331.1:0-2896 GCA_964391545.1 uncultured Nitrospinota bacterium
CTTATCGAAATTTATTGTCCTCTTCGACACAGCGCCGCCAGAAGTAATCTCAAGCTCCAATTTATCGCCCTTTACGATTCCAGAAATCTTCTGCCTGTGCCCTGCTATCCGATTGAGCGATTCGAATCCCCTTGTCCTCAAATCCTTTGCAATATAACACTCCTGACTGAAAGAGGTCTCCTGAATCTCCCCCAAAGCCCTCATTTTTATAATTGCCTTCGATACCACCTTATAACCGTCCTTGCCTTCATATACGATAGAATTCGTAAAGCCGAGCTTATTCCCCTTAAAATATATCCCCATCCATTTGTCACTGATTATGTTGGTATATGCAGAGCTTGTTATGGCGAGATTGTCTGTTTGAGCAGATTTCTCTTTGCAGTTAGATAAATTAAGAAGCAGGAAGCAGGAAGCAAGAAGCAAGAAAAAATCTTTCTTTTTGCCCCTTGCCCCTTGCCCCTTGCCCCTTGTTTCATGTCTTTTGAAGGTCATCCAGAACCTGCTGGGCTGCGGATTGTTCAGCCTCTTTTTTTGTCCTTCCCCTGCCGATGCCGAATATCTCGCCGTCAATCATAACCTCGACTTCGAATATCTTTTCATGCGGCGGACCAAACTCGGTAGCTACCCTGTATTGAGGGATTGAATACTGCCTGTTCTGTATAAACTCCTGAAGCTCGCTCTTGAAATCTCTGTGAAGCTGGTAGTCCGCCACCTTATCAATCTTATCGTTCAATATGGCGATAAGAACATCGAAGGTCTCCTTATACCCGCTGTCGAGATATATCGCCGCTATTACCGCCTCGAAGGCATTGGCAAGGAGGGAGCTTTTATCCCTTCCCCCTGTCATCTCCTCCCCTTTGCCGAGGAGGAGAAATCTGCCGAGGTCCATTTCCCTTGACATAAGGGAGAGATTCGCCTCGCTCACCACTGCAGCCCTTATCTTTGTCAGGTCTCCTTCCGAATAATCCGTAAACCTGTTTACCGAATAATCGCTTACCACGAGGCTCAGGACGGCATCGCCTAAAAACTCCAATCTTTCGTTGTCCTGAAGGCTCTCGCCGATATTCTCGTTTACATAAGATTTGTGGGTAAGGGACTGGTTGAAGATATTTATATCCTTGAATTTGTAATTGAACTTTTCCTGAAGGATCTCTAATTCTTTGAGCCTGTCTTCGGAAATCATAAGAAGCGAAATCAAGAGTGAAAAATGAAGAATGAAGAATTAAAGGATTTTTAATTCTTAACTCTTCGCTATTAACTCTTAACCCTCTTAAATATTATCGCAGCGTTCGTCCCTCCGAATCCAAAGGAGTTGGACATCGCTGCTCTTACATCTGCCTTTCTATGCCTGTTCGGCACATAATCCAAATCGCATTCCGGGTCAGGGGTTTCATAATTAATAGTCGGGGGCAGTATTCCCCTGTTTATAGCAAGTATCGAAAATATCGCCTCTACGCCGCCTGCGGCTCCGAGGAGGTGTCCTATCATAGATTTTGTAGAGCTGACCGCTAATTTATATGCGTGTTCGGCAAATACGGTTTTAATAGCCTGCGTCTCGAGGCTGTCTGCAAAGGTGGATGTCGCATGGGCATTTATGTAATCCACTTCATTGGGCGATACCCCGCCGTCTTTCAGCGCCAGTTTCATACACCGGACGGCGCCCTCGCCGCCTGGCGGAGGGGATGTTATATGATGGGCATCTCCGTTCATCCCATAGCCTGCAACCTCTGCATATATTTTCGCCCCGCGCCTCCGGGCAAACTCCATTTCTTCCAGTATTACAACACCTGCCCCCTCGCCCATGACAAACCCGTCCCTGTCTTTATCGAAAGGGCGGCTTGCCCTTTGAGGCTCGCCGTTCCTTGTTGACAAAGCCCTCGCAGCGCAAAACCCACCGACAGCAAGGGGCGTTATTACGGACTCTGCGCCGCCTGCAATCATAGCATCCGCATCTCCCCGCTGGATTATTTTATATGCGTCGCCTATGGCATGGGTTCCTGTTGCGCATGCAGTAACCACGCATGAATTAGGTCCCTTTGCCCCAAATCTTATTGATATTTGTCCCGATGCAAGATTGGCTATGAGCATCGGTATGAAGAAAGGGGAAATCCTTCTCACCCCTTCCTTTAGGTATACATCGTGATACCTCTCGATGGAAGGCAATCCGCCAAGACCCGCGCCTACGAGAACGCCGACCCTCTCGGAATTTTCATCGGTAATCTTCAGCTTTGCATCATCCACAGCCATAATGGCGCTCGCCAGGGCATAGTGGATGAAGGTATCCATCTTCTTAATCTCTTTCTTATCGATATAATCGGCTGGATTAAAATCCTTTACCTCTCCTGCGATCTTTGTGGGGAAATCCGTGGTGTCGAATCGGGTGATATGCCCTATTCCGGACTCTCCCCTGCAAATCGCATCCCATGTCTTCTCCACCCCTGTTCCGAGAGGCGTGATCATTCCAAGTCCCGTAATAACAACCCGTTTGTTCATACTCAAGATGCAAGATGCAAGATGCAAGATGCAAGAGATTCTTCGGCTTCGCCTCAGAATGACATTACTTGCAACTTGAAACTTGCAACTTGAAACTCATTTATGTTTCTCTATATAATCTATTGCATCCTTGACCTTTGCAATCTTCTCGGCTGCTTCATCGGGAATCTCGATGTCAAAAGCCTCCTCGAAAGCCATTACAAGCTCTACAGTATCCAGGGAATCGGCTCCGAGGTCATTGATAAAGGACGCCTCCGATGTAACCTGACTTTCTTCAACCCCCAACTGCTCTACTATAATCTCTTTTACCTTCTGCTCTACTGACATAAACCCTCCCTCCTTCTAACTTTCAACTCATAACTTATAACTTGCAACCTGTTATCAGTTAATAGTTATCAGTTAT
>CAYMMR010000332.1:0-2886 GCA_964391545.1 uncultured Nitrospinota bacterium
ACGCTTAACGCTTAACACTTGACACTTAACACTTAACACTTAACACTTAACACTTAAATGGGGGAGGTTATGCAATATAAAACAAGGAATGTTGGAAAGGCGGTTATAATAGACCTGTCGGGCGATATGAAGGGCGACGAGCATTATACGGTATTCAAATCTGCGGTTGACGAGTCCCTTAAAAAAGGTGTGAAGTATATCATCTTAAATTTTAAAGATGTAAACTATATAAACAGCTCGGGACTCGGCAGGATTCTCCTTACTGCAAAAAAACTGTCCGTATCCGGAGGGAATTTGAAGGTTATAAATCTATCCGAGAATCTTAAAGAGCTTTTCGATTTTACCAAAGTCAGCGGGAAGATCAGCGTGTATGAAAGCGAAGAAGAGGCGTTAAAAAGCATAGGTTAAGTTTTGGCTGCATCGTAAAAACTCTTTTTTTCGCTTCCGTTATTTTTTCTTTTGCTATACTTAGATTATAAAGGAACAAAAGAAAAAATAAAAAGTCGCTCAAAAAAAGTTTTTACGATTTGCTAAATTATGGAAGACATCAATAAACTGATAGAAGACCTGAAAAATCCCGATGAATCCGTCAGGCGGTTTGCTGCAGAATCTATCGGAGAAGCCAAGGATGAGAGAGGTATTGACTCTCTGATAAATGCCCTTGGAGACGAGTGCGTTGCCGTTGGAGAGGCTGTGGCCGATGCCCTGATTGCCATCGGCGGAGGGAATGCTGCCGAAAAGGTATCCCATCTCCTCCGCTCGGATGAGGCAAATCTGAGGAATTTTTCCGCTGAAATCCTCGAAAAAATAGGGGAGCCTGCTGTTGATACGATTGTCAAGCTGTCAGGAGACGGTGATAAGGATATAAGAAAGTATGCGGTAGATATACTTGGGGCGGTAGGAAGCAAGAAAGGGGTGGAGCCGTTAATAGGGCTTCTCAAAGACCCCGATATAAATGTGGCTGCCGGCGCCGCAGATTCTCTTGGGAGAATCGGAGATAAAAAGGCTTTAAAACCGCTTATTAAACATCTCCATGCGGATATATGGATGAAATGTTCGGTAATTAAAAGCCTTGGGGCTATTGGGGGCAAGGAGGCGGTAAAAGCCCTCTCTAAAATATCTGCAGAGGATGACGAGATGGTTTTGTTTTCGGCGATTCAGTCGCTGGGAAAGATTGGGGACGAGGATGCGATAAAATTTTTAATCGATATTTTCAAAAAGGGGAAGCCTTCTATCGTCAGCGCTGCGGTTCAGGCAATGGGAGAGATAACAAGCAGGATCAGGGACAGCGCCATCAAAAAGATAGGGGATAGGATTCATCTCGATGTCCTTATCTCTCTCCTGAACGATACGGATTCGAGGATAAGGCTCTCCGCCCTTCAATTGATAAAAAGGCTGAAGGATAAAAGGGCATTCAAATTTATAGTGCCGCTTCTGCTGGACAGGGATGAAGATATAAGGAATCTTGCAAAAGAGGCTGTGATAGAGATAAAACCTAAGGAAATTTCTCCCCTGCTCTTCATATTGAAATCCGACAGCGCATCTACCGAAGCCAAGGCTGATGTGATAGATATTATAGGCGAGCTTAAGAGCAGACAGGGCATTAAGGAAATAACGGGATTTTTAGACAGCGATAATTTGACATTAAGGCGATCTGCCATAACATCCCTGTCGAAGATAGGGAGCAGAGAGGCCGTAAATGGATTGATAAAGGCTTTAAATGACGAGGACGGACATGTAAGGGGTATGGCTGCCGTGTCCCTCGGCAGGCTCAAAGAAGAGAGGGCATCCGATGAGATATTTAATCTCTTAAGGGATAAGTTTAAAGATGTTAGAGAATTTGCCGCCTCTGCGCTGGCGGATATGGAGTCGAAAAAGGTTACGAATAAACTGCTCTCCATGATTAAATCTCCGGAGCCCGAAATGAGAAGGCTCTCTGCCCTTTCCCTTGGAAGAATCAAAGATACGAAACCTGCCCCTGAAGGTTTTAATCAGGGGATGGCGGAGGTATTAATCGGGGCAGTAAATGACGAATCCCCGGAGATGAGGTGGACGATATTAAAATCACTTTATCAAATCATGCAAAGGAAAAAATTACGAAAGGATACAATCGAGAGGATTGCAATTTTAGTTAAGGATATTACTAACGATCCCGTCAGCGCAGTTCGTATGGCTGTTATTCCTTTGCTTCCGCTGCTCCCTAAAGAGAGTATAATTGCCTTTACCATGTCATGGCTTAAAACCGAATCCGATAAAAGGGTAAAGTATGAAATTGCCATGACGGCAAGCAAGCTGAAAGATAAGATGGTTGTAGAGCCGTTAATTTTGCTTTTGAAAGATGGGGATGATTTGATACGATTGGCGGCAATAACTGCACTGGGCGAGATAGGTTCGACAGGCTCACTAATGGATAAAAGGGCGGTTGAGAGTCTCGAGGGATTGATGGGGGATGAAAACCCGGAGATAGTCTCCGCAGCCGAGCAGGCATTGGAGAAAATAGGTTAAGGGTGAGTATCCTGCATAAACCCTTTTTTCTCACTTCCGTTATTTTTTCTTTTGCCCTTTTTAAAGTTATTTAAAGGAACAAAAGAAAAGATAAAAAGTCGTTCGAAAAAAGGTTTATGCAGGATTATCAACAGGCGGTCTTATGAAAAAAATTCTTGTCGTAGACGATTCGGAGATAGTAAGGAATATTCACACCTACATATTGAAGTCGGATGGATATGATGTATCGGGCGCATCGAACGGGTATGAGGCGCTGGAGATGTTATTTCAGGAAAAATACGATTTGATAGTTACGGATATTAATATGCCGAAGATGGACGGATACAAGCTGGTGCAGGAGCTGTCTCTTATACACATCTCCGAGCCCACGAGACTAGGCAT
>CAYMMR010000333.1:0-2809 GCA_964391545.1 uncultured Nitrospinota bacterium
TAATTAAGACCCTTCGCTAACGCTCAGGGTGACTGCTTTGCAGTCATCTGTGTTTTATCTGTGTAAATCTGTGTCCCATTTATTTATCTTTTCTCTGTGTCTCCGTGCCTCTGTGGCTAAATTTTATAATTTCCTTAATTAATGTTCCTTTAAGAGGCGATTCTCTCTAAACCTTTCAATCGTCTTTTCTGCATCATTGAATGCAGTATCAATATCTATATTAAATTTTGCAGTAACCTCCTTTGCTATCTCCGAAAGGTTACGGCTGCCGTCACAGCAATCCCATATAAACTTTGCAGTAATATTTAGGGAATGAACGGCATTATTGGTATGGTCGTATATGATATTCTCGTTTTCCACTTCTCTGACGAGCAGGTCATCGCGTCTAACAGGCTTGTCAATCATCCTTTAAATAAAATAGTCAAGAGTATCGAAACCCACATGGTAATCAGTATACCGATTGTCCACCTGAAATCTTGACTTATCTCCTGTCTTAATTGATTCATCTCCTGCCTCATCTCCTGCCTTAATTGGTCTACTACTGATTCCAATCTCGATATTCTAATACCTAATTGCTCAACTATACCTTCCAATTTTGCAGTTCTTTCTTCCATCACTTCCATATAGACTCCCTACAATCCCTGTCTCTATTCACCTCAATCACTTTGCCATTCACCCTTTTTCTCCTCTTTCTCCTCTTTCTTTCTCCACCATTTCATTTTCCTTGAAGGATGCCTGCCTCCCTCAGTATCCTGTTCCCACCACTCTATCTTATTATCATCTTTATATTCTTTTTCATCCGCCCAGGCATTTGCCATCATAAATGTCTCTATTGTAGGAGTTACATAGGTTATAAGGGCTGCCCCTGCAACACCTGCCTTTATAAAATCACGCCTCGATATATCTGCCATCTTTTTCACCTCCTTTCATTTTCCGTTAATATACTACCGCTTTACTGAAATGTCAATATATCTCCATTAAATTCACGACAGATTTTGTCCTTTCTATATCTATACTGCCGGCAGAGAGTATCTCGCCATTTTTTGAGCCTATAAATTTCACATTCACATCGATATTCGTCCCGAGGTCAATTATCTCTCCGAAAAAAATGCCGTCCACCCGAAGTCCTTCGCCGACCTTTTTAATTGTCTCATTATTCAATGCCGATGGGGAGGCGATGTTATTCTTTTTCATCACTTCGAGAACCTCTCCCCTTTGTGCAACCTTAAAGGAATTCGACTCTATTATTGTTTCCGAGAGTTTCGACCCCAGATATTTGCCAAGGGCTGATACCTTTCCATTGGCATTCACAAAGTCCATCACCGCAACCTTCTCTATCAGATTCGCTCCGCTCACTGCATGTTTTTCCTTTGTATCGGATGCGGATTTAAGAAGCTGTCCCAATACTGTCTTAATCTTCCCTTCGTAATATTTTGAATCTGTTACTATCACCACCTGCTTTCCACAACCGAATACAGTAAGTAGTAAGCAGTAAGCAATAAGCAGTGAGCAATATATATTTTTTTTCTGCCTACTGCCTACTGCATACTGCCTACTATCTTTTCCTGTTTTATTTCGGTAAATCGTCTTCATCTATCGAGTCCGTAATATAAAGGAGCGGGGTATCCTTTAATTTAACGATTCTTTCTCCGATAATCTTTTTCCCCTTATCGTCAAACAGCATTTTAAGCGCAGGTCTTAAAGGCGATGCCTCGTCAACCTCGATAACCATCCCTATTGCCTTTGAATTCAATCGGACATAACTGTATAGAGGGAATGCAGAGAGCTTGGTCAGCATAGCCTTGATTACAATTTTCGAAAAGGCATCCTTCTCCTTCTGAACTATCATCTTAACTGCGTCATTCGGGAGAAATCTTTTCCTTTGAGGCCTCTTATGGGTAAGCGCCTCGAATACATCCACCACGCTGACGATTTTTGCATAATCGCTTATCTCATTTCCATTTAATCCCTTCGGATACCCCTTGCCGTCCTCCCGCTCATGCTGCTGAACAGCCACCTCTGCCATCCATGGATACTCCGGGTATAGTTTCGACAATATCTCCTGCCCAAAAACAGGATGCCTCCTCAGTAATTTAAACTCTTCATCCGTCAACTTTTCGGTTTTATTAATTATACTGTCAGGGATGCGAATCATACCAATGTCAGCCAGAAGCGATGCCATGGCAAGCTCTATAAGCCGTTCCCTGCTGTATCCCAAACCTATCCCAATCTTCAAGGCATAGACCATGACATTAACCCAATGCGACAGTGTCGTATCCAATCCTTTTACATAGATTGCCTTCCTGTAAAGTATGTCCAGCGATTCGGGATTATCGACTATCCGCTCTATCGAATTAATACATTCCGATAAATCGGGCTTCTTACCCGATTTTATAGTGGCAATGAACTTTTTTGCGAATTCATATATACTGTCGTAAATCTGCTCATATTGCTTTATTCTTTCTTTATTATCTACATTCTTTGCCGCCTCTCTTTGCTCCGCAGCCATTTCTTTTTTTTGGAGAATATCTTTGAGTTGAATACCGCTGCCTAAGCTGTCGAAGACATCCTGCTCGACAGTCTCTTCTTTCCTGACTATTTCTTTGAACCGAATGCCTGCATTTAGCTTGTTAAATTCCTCATGGTCAATCGTCTCGCCCCCGGCATTCTGTTGGCCTGGACTATCCTCTTTCTTCGTTTCAGACTGCTTCAGGTTATCCGGTTTAATAATGTCCGATAATCTAACCATAAGATTTAAAAATCAGGCAAAGGCAAAGGTAAAGATTTTTCTATACCTCTACCTCTACCT
>CAYMMR010000334.1:0-2807 GCA_964391545.1 uncultured Nitrospinota bacterium
CTGAGTTTAAGATTCGTTCCGAAATAGGCAAAGGAACTGAGATTGTGGTGGAAATAATATAAAGAAATTATGGGTCTTCCGAAAAGAGTGTGGGTAAAATCACAGATAAATTGCGATAAATGGCTGTGGGATTGATGAGTTAGTCCCCCTTAATAAAGGGGGATTGAGGGGGTTGTTGTGAAAATCTACTACAACCAGAAACTAAAATCTCTTTCACGAAGACTGAGAAAAAACTCTACCTTATCTGAAGTATTACTGTGGAATGAGTTAAAGGCACGAAAGATGAAGGGCTATCAATTTATGAGGCAAAAACCGAAATTAGAATCATTGGGTTTATCTTTTTTACGATTCAATGATATAGAGGTAAAAAAGGATATTTACGATGTGGTAAGAGCTATTGAATATTGGATTGAGGAATATGAAGAAAAACAACCCCCTAACCCCCTTTATTAAGGGGGAATTTAAGAGAAACTAAACTATTTTGGAGATATAGAAATGCAAAAAATCACCCACACTCTTTCCAGAAGACCCGAAATTATAAAAGGTCTTTAAATTGTTTATTTGTGAGACCGGAGTCTTTAATAATAGATTTAAGAGTATAAGGATTGAGCCTCTTATGATTTGGGATGATTATGCGGTATATTCCATTGGACATACCAAAGTGCTTGCCTTTTGTTACAATTTTAAATCCTGCTTTAGTAAATGCCCTGACAGCCCTTTCGGCAGATACATCGGTAAAAAGCATATATTTAAGCGGAGACCTCTACTTCATAAACATTGGCGCCTTTTGTCTCTTCGGCTACCATCTGGAGGTATGTCTCAATAGCATCCTTGATATTTTCAGTAGCTTCTTCTAATGTATCGCCCTGGCTGTGACAGCCGGGGAGCATGGGACAATGTGCGTCATAACCGTATTCTGTTTTATTGATAATAACCGGGTATCTCATGTTTTTTAATCTATCACTCAAATTCAGAAATGTCAAATTGAGAATTTAATAGTTTGGTATTACATCTGCTGTGTAACCCTTGCCACTGCCTCGCCTCTTGAATTGACCCTCAGCTTCTCATAAATCTTGCGGATGTGATTATTAACGGTGTGGATGCTTATATCGAGGTTATATGCTATCTCTTTATAAGATGTGCCTTTTACAAGAGCCTTTAAGATTTCGTCCTCCCTCTCCGTAAGCCCGAATCCTTCAATGGCGCTTTCGTCTTTATATCCTGATTTCTGAAACTCCTGCAAAACCTTTCTCGCTATGGTTGATGTAAGAAAAGAGCCGCCCTTTTTAATATCCCATAATGCCTTTATAATCTCCTCTCTCGGAGAAGCCTTTAAGATATATCCGGATGCCCCTGCCTTGATTGCCTCGACTATGGTCTCTGTTTTTTCAAAGACAGTCTGCATGACAATCTCGAGATTAGGGTATCGCTCCTTCAATCTCCTCGTAACCTCTATCCCGGAAATATCCGGCAGTCCAATATCCATGAGAATCACATCCGGGAGCGGGAGGGTCGGTATTGTCTTCAGCGCCTCCTCGCCGGACGCATAAACAGCAGTAACCTTTACATCCTTGCCTTCGAGATACTCCTTCAATAAATTCCTCGCCCTGCGGTTGTCCTCGACAATAGTTATGTAGAGCATGCCATTATGATATTCCATTTAACCCGAAAATGTAAATGACTATTTTAAGTCATTTTTCCCATAACTAATTTTAGTCATGGCAAAATAGCAATCTTTGGTTATTTACGAATAGGATTAAATCAAATAAACTTTTCTTAAAAGTTTGGTCTTGTTAATTTCTCCAAAAAACTAATACAGGATGGGTATAGGGATGGTATTTGAAATGTTCGTCAAAAGCAAAAACAGCTTCTATTTTAAACCGATTTATCAGGACAAAGCTGGTGCAGTCCGTAAAACTCAATCTTTTATCATCAAACCGTTTAAAAATATCTTTTGCAGATTCTTCGATATCTTCGGTTACCCTAAGATTAACAATGCCACATTTACTTATCTCCTCCATAAATTCAACTGCCGTGGTATGGCTGCCTCTTGTTTTAAGAAGCGTGTAAGTCTCATCGAGAACATAATTGGATGTATAGATAATCGCCTTGTCCTTTTGAATCTTTTTATAAATGGTTTTTGCAGTAAGGTTATGCTGATCTTTGGGAATGGTAAGGGCGCAGAAAGCGCCTGTATCAATAAAAACCTTCAATCAGCCTCCTAACCATAAAGGTATTTGTCATGATGAATAGAAAGGTCGGTATCGGGACAATCTTTTGCAATATCAATGATTCCGTCAAGGGAGCATTTTTTTTTCACAGGCGTCTTTACAGTATTTGCAAGGATGATTTTGAGCCTTTTATGCTCTGGCATATCAATCTGTTCCAGCGGCTTAAAAACACCATCCTCATAAACAGCATTTATTACCTTAGACATTATCACACCTCCATAAATAAAATTACAGTTAAAAATTACCATTTATATAAATTTATGTCAAATAGAAAAGACAAAAAAAGGCAAAGACTCAACCCGAAAATGTAAATGACTATTTTAAGTCATTTTTCCCATAACTAATTTTAGTCATGGCAAAATAGCAATCTTTGGTTATTTACGAATAGGATTAAACTTAGTAAATTTATGTGCAGGGATTTCAAAGTTTGAGATTGCTTCCCCTTCGCTCCGCAATGACACACAAAGAAAAGTGTCATTGCGAGGAGCATGAGCGGCGAAGCAATCTAAATTTTGGAGGTATTATAGTAAACGAATAAAATAAGTAGACATTGCGTATCTGTCATTCCGAGTGAAA
>CAYMMR010000335.1:0-2803 GCA_964391545.1 uncultured Nitrospinota bacterium
GCGTGTATATAATTTACGCTTTGATATTCGGAGATTTTCATATATACTGTATCGGCTATGGAAATCCCGAGAGGACTGAGAACCTATATATATGAGCAATCTGCACGGAAGAGATGGGTCGAGGAGAGGCTTTTAAATGTGTTTTTTAGATGGGGGTTTCAGGAGATAATCACCCCTGCCTTTGAATATCTCGATACCTTCTCGGCGGGGATAAATGGAGAATCGTCGGATTCCACTGTCTCGCCGAACAGGATATTCAAATTCACCGAAAGGGGAACCGGAAAGCTCCTTGCCCTCCGTCCCGATATTACCCCGCAGATTGCAAGAACTGCCGCCACGCTTCTGAAAGATTCGCCGAAGCCGTTGAGGCTCTGTTATTGCGGAAATGTATTCAGAGGCGCAGACCCCGGAACGGGTGAGAGCCAGGAGGTTTATCAGGCGGGAGTCGAGCTTATAGGACTCGATTCCTCGGAGGCTGATGCAGAGACTATTGCCATTGCCGTGGAGTGCATAAAGGAGCTTGGGTTAAAGGGAGTTAAAGTTGCAATAGGGCAGATAGAATTTTTTAAAGGCATGCTCTCGGACATCGAGCCCGGCATCAGGGAAGATATAAACCTGCGGATACATAAAAAGGATACATCGGGGTTGGAAGATGTGTTGCAGAGAGGAAAAATAGGGGCGGAAAAGAGGGAGAGGATTAAAAAGATTCCTTCTCTCTTTGGAGGGAAAGAGGTAATTGACAGAGGGCGGGAGGTTGCCGATAACCCGCTCTCCCTCAAGGCAATAGATAATCTTGAGAAGGTATATAAGACACTCGCCGTTTACGGAGTTGATGATTCGATATTGATTGATTTAGGCGAGATAAGGGGTTTTGGATATTATACCGGCATCATATTCGAGGGATTTATTAAAGGTATAGGCTCGGAGATTTGCGGCGGCGGGAGATATGACAATCTCGTAGAGAAATACGGCGCAAAGATGACGGCTACGGGGTTTGCAGTTGACATCAACAGGGTTATGGAGGCACTGGAAAAGAGGGGAGATGCTCCAGCCTTGCCTTGCTCAACCGACTATCTTGTCATGGATTTTAGAGAAGACAAAAAAATTGCCCTCGAGGTCTCCCGCAGGTTAAGGGAAAAAGGTTACAGGGTGGCAAGGGATATTATTAAAAGGGGGCTCGAAGGCTCTTTGCAATATGCGGAGAAAATGAATATCGGGAAGGCGATAATAATGGGGACAGGAGATTTAAAGGAAGACGAGGCAATGGTAAGGGAGATTTCTACAGGAGAGGAAAAAAGGGTTAAGATAAAAGACTTATTAAATTAGCCGCTGACAGACACAGATTTAACAGAAAGGTAAAGGCACAGGTAAAGGTAAAGATTTTTCTCTGCCTATACCTTTATCTCTACCTGCTTTATAAAAGTCAGTGAAAATCTGTGGCTAAATATTCTGGGGGTTTTATGTCAGTAAAAATTATAGTCGGCGCACAGTGGGGCGATGAGGGTAAGGGGAAGATTGTAGACCTTCTGACAGAGGATGCCGATGTCGTTGCCCGTTATCAGGGTGGGCATAATGCAGGGCACACGGTAGTGGTAAATAACAAACAGTTTATACTCCACCTTATACCTTCGGGCATTCTCCACCCCGGCAAAAGGTGCATCATAGGAAACGGCGTTGTGGTAGACCCGTCTGCGCTCATAAAGGAAATCTCCGGGCTCGAGGAGTCTGGAATCGCTGTCAACGATAATCTCTTTATAAGCAAGGGGGCTCACCTTATAATGCCATATCATAAGCTTCTCGATATGAGCATGGAGGGGGCAAAAGGGGGAAAGAAAATAGGGACTACGGGAAGGGGCATAGGTCCTGCCTATACGGATAAGTCAGGCAGGCTCGGTATTTATGTTATTGACCTCTTTGATGAAAAACCGTTCAGGGAAAAACTGGAGATGAATCTATCCTATAAAAATTTCATACTCGAAGGGGTCTTCAAATTAAAGGGATTTAATGCCAACGAGATATTCGATGAGTATATGGGCTATGCAGAGAGGATAAAAAGATATGTATGCGATGCCAGGCTCATGATAAGAGATGCAATAACGAAAGGGGAGAGGATACTGTGCGAGGGCGCTCAGGGGACGATGCTCGATGTAGATCACGGCACATATCCTTATGTTACATCTTCGAGCACTACGGCAGGCGGGGCATGCACAGGTCTCGGCATTCCGCCTCAAAAGATTGACGAGGTGATTGGCGTTGCAAAGGCTTATACCACAAGGGTTGGAGAGGGACCATTCCCAACTGAGCTTAAAAACAAGGAGGGCGGGCTTTTAAGGGAAGAGGGCGGAGAATATGGCGCTACGACCGGCAGGCCGCGCAGGTGCGGGTGGTTCGATTCGGTTGTAGTTAAATATGCGGTGTGGCTCAACGGCATGGACAGCATAGCCATAACAAAACTGGATGTGCTGGATAAATTCGATAAAATATACATAAGCACGGGATATAAATATAAAGGAAGATTTTATGATGAAATGCCGGAAGAGATAAGCATTATAGGAGATTGCGAACCTGTATATAAAGAGATGGATGGATGGAAAAAGAATACGGTCGGCATTACGGATTTCAAATCGCTGCCGGATAAGGCAAAGAGATACATAGAGGAAATATCGAAATTAATCGGGACGGAGATAGGCATTATATCTACAGGGAAAAAAAGAGAAGAGACGATAATGATTTGAAGAAATGGCTCAATATGCATATTCCGACTCAATTCGGCCGGTGATTCCAAAGCAAATCGGCCACCCAT
>CAYMMR010000336.1:0-2798 GCA_964391545.1 uncultured Nitrospinota bacterium
CCCCCCCCTTTAATAAAGAGGGGGAGGCGGGGTTATTCTTTTATTCCGAAGCATGCGGCGAGTGTCATAAAGAACAGTATAAAGGCTGGAGAGATTCTCTCCACAGCAAAGCAGTAGGACCAGGGCTTTTAAGCCAGCTTTCTCCTCATAATGACCCTGAAACTGCAATATCCTGTTATTACTGCCATGCGCCAATGGAAGAACAGTCGGAAATTATAAAAGGGGCAAGGGGCAAGGGGCAAGGGGCAGGGCATATTGAAAATCAATTCTTTGATAGTAAGCTTAAACTTTCCGGTGTTTCTTGTGCAGTTTGTCATTTGAGGGGAGGAAAGGTGTATGGGCCGCCGGCAAAGCCAGAAGCCAGAAGCCAGAAGTCAGAAGTCAGAAAGGAAAAACAGATGTCTCACGGCGGTTTTATAGAAAGGGATTTTTTTGAAAAGGCTGAGTTTTGTGCTGCATGCCACCAGTTAGATGAAGGATATGAATTAAACGGCAAAGTCCTTACAAATACTTATAAGGAGTGGAAAGATAGTATTTATGGGGAGGATAATATAGTTTGCCAAAACTGCCACATGCCGGATAGACAGCATCTGTGGAGGGGTGTCCATGACCCGGAAATGGTCAGAGGCGGAATTAATATCGAGGTAACTCCTCATAAAAAAGGATGGAGGCTTGTGATAACGAATACTGCCGTAGGACATTTTTTCCCTACCTATGTAACGCCATTGGTTATTGTAAAGGGATTTATGCTGGATAAAAAGGGCAAGGTCATCCCATCTTCCGTCAGGGAGGCATACATAGGCCGTAAGGTAAGCCTTGACCTCGAGACGGAAATTTTCGATACGAGAATTGCGCCGCAGAAGAGTTTTGAGTTCGATTACAACCCCCTATCCCCCTTTGTTAAGGGGGAATTAAAGGGGGTTGTTCCCCCTTTATTAAGGGGGACTTACAATAAAGTGCAAGCTAAAAATAAACTCGTGTTTGAAGTCTGGGTCTATCCCGATGAGTTTTACAACAGATTTTTTAAAACAATGCCGAGGAATGATGGTATTAAAAAGGCAATCGATACTACAGAAAAATCGAGATACAGACTGTTCAGGAAAGAGATTAAATTAGGCTGACTTCGTCAGCAACTCTTAACATGGCTAAAGCCATGTTTCTACAGGATTATAGTAACTATATTTGTAGAAACAGGTCTTCAGACCTGTTAATATTTTAAACAGGCAGTGTAATCTCAAATACAGTCCCCTCCCCTACCCTGCTGAATACCGTTATCTCTCCTCCATGCTCATGAACAATCTTCTGCACAATGGATAGTCCAAGCCCTGTTCCTGTAGGCTTTGTCGTAAAGAAAGGATCAAAAATCTTTCCTAATATCTCATCGGGTATCCCTCTGCCAGTATCCGATACCTTTATTTTTATCTTTTCATCGGAACAATTCGTATAGATATTTATCTTTCCTCCGGACGGGGTTGCATGCACGGCATTAATAAGAATATTTATTAACATCTGCTGAATCTGCTGCAGGTCGACTTTTATCATCGGTATATGTCCGTCTTCCCTATATTCGATATTAATCCCCCGATTCGACGCCTCTTTATCTATCCAGAAAAGGACATCCCTGATAACCCTGATAATATCAATCGCTGCAATATGTTTTTCCGAAGGTTTGGCAAAGGCAGAAAAGGTCTTTAGAAACGATGCCAGCCTGTCAACCTCCATTATAATCCTCTCGGGAAATCTCTTTTGATTTCCACTAAGCGATAATTCTTCCTCCATAGCCTGAACTACCGTCTTTATAGCAGCGAGGGGATTCCCTATCTCGTGGTATATGCCTGCGGAAAGAACCGATAAAGAGGTAAGCTTCTCTGCCTGAAGCATCTGTTTTTCCAATATCCTCTGGCTTTCCTCGAGCCGGTGCCTGTCCGTAATATCCCTGAATATCATCATCGAGCCGAAATTTTTCTCGTCTATCTTCATTGCCACGACATTTATATCGAGAATTTTCGAGCCGCTGATAGAGATTGTAGATATAGGCAATTTATTGGTCTCGCTGTCTTTTAGCATCTTTTTTACCTTTTCCGGCTCTATATGGCACTGCGAGAATGTTTTCCCTATTATATCTTTACGGCTAATACCGAGTATTTTTTCTGCAGATGGATTTATCATAATCACATTATCGTTTTCATCTGCGACTATAACGCCCTCGGCAGCGCAGATAAGTATGCCCTCCAGCCTGTTTTTCTCGAACATCAATTCCTTTGTCCTCTCCTTCACCTCTCTTTTAAGCTCTTCGTTCCAATTGGTCAGCCTTGTCCTCGACTCTTCCAGTTTCTCCGCCATGATATTGAACCTATCCGCCAATTGCCCTAATTCGTCTCTGCTGCTTATATTTAATCTGTGGCTGAAATCTCCTCCTGCAATGAAATCCACATCTTTCAAAAATTCCGATATGGGCGTCGTGAAATGTCTTGCCATTAAAATACCTATGGCTATTGAGGTAAGTATTGCAATGCCTCCGATTGTCAAAAAGGCGATTTTTAACCTGCTTATAGGCTCGAATATTATCTCTTTTGGATATACGAGAGACAGCACCCATAAACTATTGGACACCCTGTCGCCCGTCGAGATAGGCGAGTAAGAGATTATTTTATCCTTCAACACCTCGGTGCCTTTTTGCTTGCCGAGTATCTTCGATACGATTTCCGCAGAATAATCGTAGCTCAATTTTTTTATATCTGCGATAAGAGAGGGTAGGTCCGAGACAGGCTTATTATAATATTTATAGTATTCGTAAA
>CAYMMR010000337.1:0-2756 GCA_964391545.1 uncultured Nitrospinota bacterium
CTGTGGAAATTTTCACTTTTTACCATCCATGGAAAAATGAAAATGCGGTGTAAGGCCGGTGGATATAATGCTTTTCCTCTCACCGCAAAGTTTTATAATCCACCGGTGACAGTCGCTACAGGGACATAGGGTCTTATATAAATCGTTCGTGCATAATCTGGGTTAAAATGTAACCTGCATCCTGATACCGTATATAAATATGCTGTTCTTCCTGCTGTCGCCGCCGGGATTCGCAATATACTGAAAATCGGAAGATACAGTCAGATTTTTATTCGCCCAATATTTGTAGTATGCCTCCATATAATGCTCATACTCTGCATCGGCTTCATAGCCGTCGAGAGTCGATGATACATCTCTATATTTGCTATTTACATGGCTTGCGCCATAGGCAAATCCGAGAACATCATTTCCCCTTTTCCAGTTGTTCCCGATTATCTGTCCGCCTAAACTAAAGACATAATCGTTTCTCGATACATCCTTATCCTGAATGCCGTAGCGGGCAAAGAGTGTCATATTGCTCGATACCTGCTGGTCGAGGCTGAAGCCCAACCCCTGATTTACGAGGTCGTTTTTGCTCGAATCCATGAGGTCCGTATGGGCTGTCCTGTTTTGCCATACATAAAAGCGGTAGTTTCCAATAAGTCCATAATATGGCATTCTTATGCCCAATTCTCCTATGAGGAATGGATTATCGAGGGCATCCTTGAAATCCCCATCCCCCTCGAACATACCGATTCGTCCGGACACATTCAGCCCTTTGTTATATATGGATGTGAATCTGTAAGCCGCAGAGATGCCGGCTCCATAACCATTGGCATCCCCTCCGAATTCTATGGCAGCATTATTTACGAATATATCCGCAATAAACTGGTTTGTTTCGGAATTTGCAGCTGCGTTGGCATCGAATAGTCCTGTCGGGTCAATCTTTCCTACAGTCAATTCCAATCTCTTATCCCTTACATCGGGGAAAGGAAATTCGGTAAAATACCACGCCTCGGCAACATCAAACTTAGGCTCGTTGAACTCGAGGTCTGCATTTGGACCCGAGAAGGTATTAGGAAGGGAAGGTGCAATCCCCTCCCCCTGTCCAATATCGCCCCTGAAATATATATTTCCATAGGGACCAACGGGGGCAATAAGAAAGAGGTCTCCTGAATATGAGACATCGGCTTTTGTCCCGAAGTCCTGGCTGTTGCTCCCGATTCCCTGAAGGAATAGGGAGAGGTCTCCGCCGATACTGAATGCCTCTGTCTTCTCAGTCAATGCCTTTATCCTCGCTGTCCTGTAGTCAACCATATCCAGGTCCCTCTCCATGCTCGATATATGCTCGCTCATCTCTTTTAAAAGGGGCTTATGCTCCTGCCTTAATTCTTTTTCAAGGTCATCCGACCTCTTTTCCAGCATCTCTATCCTCTCTTTTAGCATCCTCACATCCTCCTCTCCTGCAAAAGAGGATATTGGTAATAAGAGAATCGCTGCAACAGCAAATATGCTCTTTAATATCCTTTTCATTGACTCCTCCCGATATAATCTTTTCTCCCTAATCCCTCTCTTTTAATATCCTCCCCTTTTGCCTGCCCCTAAGAAATTAAATTCCCACTCTACTTCAAAAGGGACAAACCACTCTCTTACCCCTGTCTCCCTGTCCGTATGCCTGCCAAATTCCCCCTTTTTAAGCGGGTTCTCAATCTTGTAAATGAGCTTATACTTCCCCATACCTAACATTTTTACATTGTCGCCGTAATGAGGGCCGTCATTTGCCACCATCGGCACCATGACCCCCTCTATCTTCTGGCCTGTATCGAACTTTATAAGTGTGTAGTAGATTATCAGGTTCGGTATCCACTCTCCTGCTGCAAAACCATTCGGATTATTTTCCGCTGCCCTGATGTCGCACTCGAGGTGAATATCCGATTCCCCTCTCTGTTTCATTATCCCCTTTGGCTCCATCTCTATAGCCTGAAGATAGACTGCTGCAATCTCCATCCCATAAAGGGACTGCGGCAGACCTATGGGCGTCTCCAGCGCAAATACCCCCGAATAAGATAAAACCAGAATTGCCGCTGCCATAAATCCAATTTTTAATGCTTTCATTTTTAAATCCCTCCATTATTGTTTTTTAACTCCTAACTCTTAACTCAAAACTCCGAACTCAACTTCACCCCCTTTCTATCGAGCTCTCCGGCAGCCCTTTTTACTTCATCTATAAGGGCGCCTGCCTGTTTTTTAATATCCGCCGGGGCTATTTTGTTAAACATCCCCTTTCTCAAATCCCCGAACCCCTTTTCCAGAGCAGCAGCCCTTTTAAGAGATAAAAACTTCCGGACGGCTATCTCCATATTCGCCTTTTCGTTCTCGAACATTCCGAAGTAGGTATCCGCAACCTTCTCCATTGCATTGTCAGTTTTCCCGGATTCGTATAAAATCATGGCATCTTGCAAAGATTTTTCGATTCCTCCTGCAATATCCATCCAGCTGTTCTGGACGGCATGGGCTGCATGAGTCAGGAAAAACAAAAAGAATACGATTTTAATTATCATTATCAATAACCTCCTAAAAAATTTTACTTATGCCTTATCCTGAAAATAGCCGCTGCCGCCGCTGCAATAAGCAGCGACTGGATCAGCAAACCCTCCATTGTCGGATAGAACCCCAAAAAGCCTATTTCAGGCAGTCCTTTAACAGAGGTAGCCGAAATCCATTCTGCCTCCTGCAGCTCCAGAATCCCCTTGCCCGCAAAGGTAAAGGCAAGATAA
>CAYMMR010000338.1:0-2754 GCA_964391545.1 uncultured Nitrospinota bacterium
GATCATGCCTAGTCTCGTGGGCTCGGAGATGTGTATAAGAGACAGTCCATATTCATTAAACCGTTAAGATATATCCTGGCTGCCTCTTCTCTGATCATGATTTCATCTCTCCTCTTTATTAGATTTCCTGGCTATACCTTAAACTTCTCCACCAATTCTTGAAGATTCCTTGCAAACCCTTTCAATCGATTTACAGCCTCGGACGACCTTCCGGCGCCGTCGGCAGTATCTTTGCATATCCTTGCAATATCCTCTATATTCGATGATATCTCTTCTGTGGCAGAAGACTGTTCTTCCGTGGCAGTGGCTATCTGGTCTATCATTTCGGTAACACTGTGAACCAGATTTACTATTTTCGATAAAGACTCGCCTGCGCTGTTTGCCAGTTCAACCCCCTTCTTTACCTCCTTTGTTCCATCTTCCATTGACCTCACAACCTCTGTTGTCCCCACCTGTATCGTCTTTACCATATCCGAGATCTCTTTCGTCGCCTTTGTAGTCCTCTCTGCCAGCTTCCTTACCTCGTCTGCCACGACTGCAAATCCCCTCCCCTGCTCCCCGGCTCTCGCCGCTTCTATAGCTGCGTTCAGGGCAAGGAGATTGGTCTGATCTGCTATATCCTCTATAACTGCTACAATCTTCCCTATCTGGTCAGAACCCTTTCCCAATTCTCCTATTGCCTTCACCGCCTCCTCTACGGATGACGAAATCATCTTCATCCCCTCTATTGTCGCATTAACTTTCTTACCGCCTTCGGAGGCAGCATCCATTGCCGACCTTGCAGAATTTGCAGCATCGGATGAATTCTTTGCAACTTCAACAACCGTTGAAGTCATTTCACCCATAGATGTTGCTATCTGGGCAGACTGCTGATTCTGTTTATCCGTGCCTTTTACCGTAGTAGAAATTACATTCAGTATCTCATCCACGCCCGATGTCACCTTTTCGGTATTGCCTCTTATGCTCGTTATCATGCCCTTAAGATTATCCCTCATCGTATTAAGGCATTGGCCGAGCATCCCTATCTCGTCTTCGGAGACAATATTTAAATTGTCTTTTGAAAGGTCGCCGCTGGCAATTTCCTTTGCAAGGGCGGCGCTGTCCTGTATCGGCTTTATAACCCACTTTCTCAGGAATAATATTAATGAAAAAACTGCGAGCGCCGTTATCAACACGCCCGCGCCGACCATAATCGTAGTTCCCTTAATTACCTTTGTCTTAACTTCAGAAAGCCTTTTTTCGGCTATCTCCCTTTGATTCTTAATCTGCTCATTCCTATCGGATACCCTTTTGTTTATCTGGCTCTCTTCTTTTGTAACTTTCTGATCCACCGTCTCGACTTGATTTACAGTATCTTCTCGGGAGACCGAAACCAGAAGTATTCCCCTTAAAGGATTATCGGCGCCGTGACAGGCATGACATGCTTCTTCATTTAGAATAGGAGCCATTAATGTCATAACAGGATTTCCGTCCTTATCCTCTTCTTCGAGGAACTGCTCTGTCTTGCTCGATATAACCCTTTTTATCGAATTAAACCTTTGCTCCGAAACAGGCTTTTTAGGTTTTTCTTTTCTCGGGCTGAATGCCTTTGTCCCGAGCCTCCTGTTTATATCCGATATGGTTTTATTATCTAAAAAGGCATCTTCAACCCCTTTGCCAATCCTCAGAACAGCTATCTCCTTAAAGGTCTTAATCTCCTTCTGTCCGTCAAGCCAATCGGCTACAATGTTTGCATTTCCTGTCAGCATCATGTGTTCTATAGTTTTAATCCATGCCAATTTTGCCAGTTCCAACGCCTTTTTCTCCCCTTCCTCTAAGTTCTCCACCATCGATTCTCCGAGGTTCTTATATTCGCTCAATCCGTCTCTAAGAGCTGTCAACTCCTTTCCACCTTCTTCTTCTGCCCTCTTACTCACTTCCTCGATGAATTGAGAGGTATCCTTCAAGATACCCCTTGTCTCGATAAAATTCAGCGCCCCCTGAAATCCAAAGCCGATAATCAATACAATGGAGATAAAGAACGATACCTTCGTCTGAATGCCAAAAGTCTTCCACTTATTTAAAAATTCCACTTTCAATATCCTCCTGACCTTACTCCCCCTCGAAAAGAAAAGGAAAGGGGTATTGCAATTTGTTTCTGCCCCGGCTTACTGTTTTGTCTTTAAAAATGCTCCTAACTTTTTATCTGTTTTTCCTATATGGTTTTTAAGCCAGTCAACTATAAGACGCTGAACCTGTATCACAAGTATCGAAGGCGAGGCCGCTGTTCCAAACTGCTTTTTCAAGTCGGAAAAATTGGTGTTAAATTTTACATGCTCGGACTTATGCACGGAGGATTCAGGGTAATTAAATTTCCCCATAGCCCTCTCTTCATCGCCGAAATGAAATACTACATAATCGGACAGAAAATTAAGAACCTTATCGACTTCCTCTTTACCCTTGCCTGCCTTCATCGCCTCCATTAAGCCGTCTATCCTCACAAATAATTCTTTATGCTGCCTATCCTGCCAATCGAGACCTGTTGCCAAATCCTGTGTCCATTCTATTGCCATAAACACCCCCTTTTTTGCCACAGACTTTCACAGATAAACGCTGGAGTTGAGTTGTGCAGGAGTTAAGTAGTTGAGTTGTTTAACTACTCAACTCATTAATTATAGTCTGTGTAAATCTGTGGCTAATAATCTTTTTCTTATTCTTTCTTTGCCTCTGCCGCCTTTTCCGGTATTCTCGCTGTTTTCTGCGCCAAATCGTATT
>CAYMMR010000339.1:0-2699 GCA_964391545.1 uncultured Nitrospinota bacterium
CAGGGAGAGGCTGAACTTTTGAATATGCTCAGAATAAATGCGCAGGGCGTCAAGGGGCAGGTATTTAAACTGTGGCAGAGCCGCTTTGACGATTTGGTTTTAACAAAGCATGACACAATAAAGACCAAGATAAACTATATCCATGGGAATCCTGTGAGGAAAGGATTGGTTTTAAGACCAGAGGAATGGTTCTATTCCAGCGCAAGAGATTACCTCTCGGTTGGAGCATCGGCAATTCCTGTTGATATAGATTGGTGAGTGTGCTGTCAGGAGGAAACTCCTGACAGCACAGAAATGCACAGAAATGCACAGAAATGCCTCTTGACCGTTATGCTAAAGAAGTATTAAAATGCAGGTATTACAAAATGAGATTTCATTCATGGGAGGAGGTGGAAAATGAAATATAAAGTAAATCTCAAAAAAACAGAAGATGGTTATTCTGTCTGGGTTCCGGGACTGCCTGGTTGCTGGTCTCAAGGAAAAACAGAAGAAGAAGCGTTGGAAAACATCAAAGATGCCATACAATCATATTTAGAGACCGTTATCGAGCCAAAAACATAATGACACGGATAAATATGGAGAAATATTATAATAGTAAAATGAGTAATAAGAAAGGAGGGCATTAAAATGAAGATTTTAAGGATAGTGTTCATTTTATCTTTCTTGTTTGTAATAGCAGTAAGTCCTGTATTTGCAGAGAACAAGCAGTGCGAGAATGCGGTTATGTATGTGGAGGAAGGTGGCAAGCTCATCCAGAGCGAGCCTGTAAAGGCTGAGGCGCTCTTAAGGGAGGCATTGAAGCTCTGCCCCGAGAGTGTTAATGCAAGTTATAATCTCGGTCTCTCGCTCTATAACCAGAATAAATCTTCGGAGGCTATAGAGACTTTCAAGGGGATACTCAATAAAAATCCCGAGCATATAGATTCAATGAGAACTCTCGCATATATCCTCATAAAAGAAAATATTGACCCTGCGAGAGGCAAGATGCTTGCCGAGAATATATTAAAGGCGAATCCAAAAGATGAAGGCGCAAAGAAGCTCGTTATGCTTGCGCTCACAGAATCCCTTCCCTCTGCGCCTCCTGCCCCATCCGATAAAAAGACTTCGTCAAAACAGGCAGCATCTATCCCTGCCGGCACATCGGATGTGGATACCGCTATACCCAATACGAAAATTAAAAACCCGAATGCCATAGCAGTGGTAATAGGAAACAGGGATTACAATGACAGAGACATCCCATCGGTTGACTATGCGCTCAACGATGCAGAGGCAGTAAAGAAATATCTCGTAAATGTCCTTGGGTATCAGGAGGGGAATATTATATACGAGGAGAATGCCTCAAAGGCGAAGTTTGAGGGAATATTCGGGACAAGGGAGAATTACGAAGGGAGGCTGTATAATTATCTAAAGAAAGGGCATTCGGATATATTCGTTTTTTATTCGGGACATGGTGCGCCTGACCCAAAGACAAAACAGGGGTATTTTGTCCCTGCAGATGCAGACTCTCATGCCATAAACCTTACCGCATATCCATTGAAACAACTCTACGACAACATAGCAAAGATAGCAAAGGATATGAATGCACCCAATGTATTCATAGTCGTTGACTCCTGTTTCAGCGGCGCAACAGAGAAAGGACTTCTCTTAAAGAATGTGAGTCCAATAGGCATAGAGGTGCAGAATCAGTTGTTCACGATGCCGAATGCGGTTACGATGACATCATCGAGCGGGAGTGAGGTAAGCTCATGGTATCCCGAGAAGGGGCACAGCATGTTCACCTATTTTTTCTTAAAGGCATTAAAGGAGAGTGCAGAAAAAAGGGGACAGGATAAGCTCACGGCAGGAGAGGTCTTTAAAAAGATAACGGATGAGGCTGAAGGACTGCCATATTATGCGAGGAGGCTTCACGGGAGGGTTCAGACACCGCAGATAATGGGAGATGCAAACAGGACGATGGTAAAGAGATGAAAAGGACAGCGGTTTTTATCTTATTGTTTTTAATCTTTATGCCTGTGGTGGTATGGGCGAAGGAGAAGAAGATTGCACCATCAGTGCCTATAGGGGAAGGGGTAAAGGTTGTTATTGCAGAGGGGAAGGCTGTTCTTGGCGACGATACAACCCCTGCACAGGCAAAGGCAATAGCAATGAACAACGCACGGAGAAACGCACTCGAGGAGGCAGTGGGAGTTGATCTGCACAGCTCTACACTGGTTTATAACAGCCAGCTCATAAGCGACCTTATCTCCACTGCAACAAAAGGGCTTATTATCGCCCAGAAGGTTATAGACGAGAAGTGCTACACAGAGGGAGGCAATATCTACTGCAGTGCAAAGATTGAGGCACAGGTAAAACCTCTCACTCTTGAAAAGGGCAAGAAGATAAGCATCGTTAAGGCATCGGTTCAGAGACCCGACAGAGATTCAACTGCAAATAGCCCTGTGTTTCAGGATGGCGATGAAATCCAGATTAAGGTTATTGCGAATGAAGATTCATTTATGAATATTTTTAGTGTTGACCAGTATGGGAATATTGTTAAACTCTTCCCGAACGATTATATTAAAGCCGAGATTCTGCCTTCCAAAAAAGAATTTGTCTTTCCTGATAATAACATCAGGGAGAGGGGGCTTAAGTTCAGGGTTTCAACCCCTAAAAACCTGAGCAAGGCAATAGAATCTGTCCTGATTATCGCTACAAAAGAG
>CAYMMR010000340.1:0-2694 GCA_964391545.1 uncultured Nitrospinota bacterium
CACTGAAAAATGACCTTTTTTTCACTTCCGTTATTTTTTCTTTTGCTCTATTTTATTGAAATTATTACATTATGGAACAAAAGAAAAAGTAAAAAGTCGTTCAAAAAAGTCATTTTTCAGTATCATCTAATTAACATGCCAATACAGTCATTTAATTGACATTTAAAAGAAATTTTCAGAAACAATCATTTTAATTCTACAATTGTAACCCCGTCTCCTCCCTCTTTTTCATTGCCGGGACGAAAACCGGCTATGTATGGAGATTCCTTCAGATATTCTCTAACCATTTTTTTTACAGCCTCTGTGCCGTATCCATGAATAATTCGTATCTCTGTTAAATCGCTTCGATACGCCCTGTCCAGAAATTTTATAATCATTTCCCTTGCCTCTTCTACCCTCATGCCTCTCAGGTCGCACTGCGCTTCGGTCTGCAGGCTGTAAGCCGCAAGTTTTGCTTTTTTCCTCTCTTTTAATGCCTCTTGTCCCATGCCTCCCTTTATTGCCTTTTCTTTTCCCCTCAAAAGATTTACGTCAACCACAGTCTCTATATTGCCGATTCTTACCCTCGCCTTTTTTTTATCCAACGGCGCCTCGAGTAAAATCCCTTCGACTTTCAGGGATGTAACCTCTACCCTGTCTCCCGATTTCATCTGGTTTAAAGGGATGTGAGCACCGGCTGACGAAGACACTGAAATATCTTTTACTATTTTTTCGATTTTTTCTTCTGCCGCCTTAATCATTTTATCCGTCTTCTCCGACTTTAATTCATCCAAAATCTTTTTTATCACATCCCTTGCCTCTGAAACATCCTTCGACAGCCTTTTCTTTTTTGATTTAATGTATTCAGCCTCCGCTTCCTTCATCCTATCAGTAATTCGCTTTTGCTCTTCTATCATAGCCTCCGCTTCCTTTTTCGCAGAAGACGCCCTTTGAGCGTCTTCCTCCAGTGCCTTTTTAATCCCTTCCAGACGGGCTACCGCCTCATCCAGCCTCTTATCTCTCTCTCCCATTAAAGATAATGACAATTCGATAATCTTTTTATCCATCCCGAGTCGCTCTGCTATATTCAGCGCAGAACTGCCGCCGGGGGTTCCCTGTATGAGTTTATATGTCGGCGAGAGGGTTCTAAAATCGAATTCCACGCTGGCATTTCTAAAACCCTCCCTACCAGTCCCCGCCGCCTTCAATTGGCCGTAGTGCGTCGTAGTTATAGCCTTTACGCCTTTCTTCGAAAGCTCTATAAGGACAGCCTCTGCCAGCGCCCCGCCCTCCGACGGATCGGTGGATATCATAAGCTCGTCCATGAGAACCAGCGACTCCGGGGAGGCGGATGACAATATGCCGATAATATTCACGAGATGCCCCGAAAAGGTCGAGAGATGCCTGCCGATATCCTGTTCGTCTCCAATATCGGCATAAATCTCGGGGAACAGAGCCATGGCCGAGCCTTTGTCCGCAGGTATATGAAGTCCTGCCCTTGCCATCAACCCCATAATGCCAATGGTCTTCAAGGTTACGGTCTTGCCTCCCGTATTCGGGCCGGAAACAATAAGGACATTGCAATCCGGCGGCAGGGTTATGTCGTTTGGAACGACGGCTGCATTCGTTAGTATTAAAACCGGATGCCTTGCGGATTTCAGGGCAATATTCCCATCCCTATTTATCTCAGGCTCTACGGCATTCATAACCTGACTCAATCTTGCCTTTGCATATATAAGGTCTAATTTTGAAAGAATCGCCAGATTGTTCTCTATAGCCGTGGATTCTTTTAATACAAGGTTCGTCAGTTCCCTTAATATTCGCTGTATCTCCCTCCTCAAATCGGATTCGGACATTTTGAGACGATTGTTTAATTCCACCATCTCCGAAGGCTCTATAAATATGGTGGCGCCGCTCGACGAAGAATCGTGAACAATCCCGTCTATCCTGGTTTTGTATTCGGCCTTTACCGGCAGCACATACCTGTCCTCTCTCTGCGTATAATAACCGTCCATAAGTATCTGAGAATACCCGGACGACGAAATATAAGACTCAAGTTTTTTTATGATTTTGCTTTTTACAGAGCGGACATTCGCCGATAGCTTTTTCATCTCCGGGGTGGCATTTTCATTAATCTCTCCGGACTCCGTTACACAGAAATCTATCTTCTCCCGTATTTCCGAAAGTTCTTCTATAGGGGATGCAATCCGGTACAGGACTGGAACATTATCCATGGATGCAAGGAGAAAGGATTTTATCTTCTGTGAGATGCCTATAAGAGAAGCTATCTCCTTTAATTCTAAAATTTCGAGAGGCATACCCTTTAAAGCCCTTCCAACGGCAGTCCTGACATCTTCGAATCTCGATATAGGAAAATTTTTACCCTCAGAAAGAATCTCCTTCATTTCAGAGGTCTCTCTTAGCTTCGTCCTAACGGATTCGATATCGGGAAGATTGTCAGGAATGAGAGAGGAGGCAAGCCCGGTTCCCGAAGGAGAGATCGTGAGTAACGAGAGGGCGGCTGTTATCTCGTTCCAGCCAAGACACTTCCTCGCCTTTTCTATAAGCATGTTTTTATCCGGAATATTCATAGGGACAACCGCAGACACAGAAGATTAATTTTGGACACAGATAAACACAGAAATGTCATTCCGAGCAAAGCGAGGAATCTTATTGAATTAATTAAGACCCTTCGCTAACGCTCAGGGTGACTGC
>CAYMMR010000341.1:0-2669 GCA_964391545.1 uncultured Nitrospinota bacterium
CGTTATTTTTTCTTTTGCTCTATTTTATTGAAATTATTACATTATGGAACAAAAGAAAAAGTAAAAAGTCGTTCAAAAAAGTCATTTTTCAGTATCATCTAATTAACATGCCAATACAGTCATTTAATTGACATTTAAAAGAAATTTTCAGAAACAATCATTTTAATTCTACAATTGTAACCCCGTCTCCTCCCTCTTTTTCATTGCCGGGACGAAAACCGGCTATGTATGGAGATTCCTTCAGATATTCTCTAACCATTTTTTTTACAGCCTCTGTGCCGTATCCATGAATAATTCGTATCTCTGTTAAATCGCTTCGATACGCCCTGTCCAGAAATTTTATAATCATTTCCCTTGCCTCTTCTACCCTCATGCCTCTCAGGTCGCACTGCGCTTCGGTCTGCAGGCTGTAAGCCGCAAGTTTTGCTTTTTTCCTCTCTTTTAATGCCTCTTGTCCCATGCCTCCCTTTATTGCCTTTTCTTTTCCCCTCAAAAGATTTACGTCAACCACAGTCTCTATATTGCCGATTCTTACCCTCGCCTTTTTTTTATCCAACGGCGCCTCGAGTAAAATCCCTTCGACTTTCAGGGATGTAACCTCTACCCTGTCTCCCGATTTCATCTGGTTTAAAGGGATGTGAGCACCGGCTGACGAAGACACTGAAATATCTTTTACTATTTTTTCGATTTTTTCTTCTGCCGCCTTAATCATTTTATCCGTCTTCTCCGACTTTAATTCATCCAAAATCTTTTTTATCACATCCCTTGCCTCTGAAACATCCTTCGACAGCCTTTTCTTTTTTGATTTAATGTATTCAGCCTCCGCTTCCTTCATCCTATCAGTAATTCGCTTTTGCTCTTCTATCATAGCCTCCGCTTCCTTTTTCGCAGAAGACGCCCTTTGAGCGTCTTCCTCCAGTGCCTTTTTAATCCCTTCCAGACGGGCTACCGCCTCATCCAGCCTCTTATCTCTCTCTCCCATTAAAGATAATGACAATTCGATAATCTTTTTATCCATCCCGAGTCGCTCTGCTATATTCAGCGCAGAACTGCCGCCGGGGGTTCCCTGTATGAGTTTATATGTCGGCGAGAGGGTTCTAAAATCGAATTCCACGCTGGCATTTCTAAAACCCTCCCTACCAGTCCCCGCCGCCTTCAATTGGCCGTAGTGCGTCGTAGTTATAGCCTTTACGCCTTTCTTCGAAAGCTCTATAAGGACAGCCTCTGCCAGCGCCCCGCCCTCCGACGGATCGGTGGATATCATAAGCTCGTCCATGAGAACCAGCGACTCCGGGGAGGCGGATGACAATATGCCGATAATATTCACGAGATGCCCCGAAAAGGTCGAGAGATGCCTGCCGATATCCTGTTCGTCTCCAATATCGGCATAAATCTCGGGGAACAGAGCCATGGCCGAGCCTTTGTCCGCAGGTATATGAAGTCCTGCCCTTGCCATCAACCCCATAATGCCAATGGTCTTCAAGGTTACGGTCTTGCCTCCCGTATTCGGGCCGGAAACAATAAGGACATTGCAATCCGGCGGCAGGGTTATGTCGTTTGGAACGACGGCTGCATTCGTTAGTATTAAAACCGGATGCCTTGCGGATTTCAGGGCAATATTCCCATCCCTATTTATCTCAGGCTCTACGGCATTCATAACCTGACTCAATCTTGCCTTTGCATATATAAGGTCTAATTTTGAAAGAATCGCCAGATTGTTCTCTATAGCCGTGGATTCTTTTAATACAAGGTTCGTCAGTTCCCTTAATATTCGCTGTATCTCCCTCCTCAAATCGGATTCGGACATTTTGAGACGATTGTTTAATTCCACCATCTCCGAAGGCTCTATAAATATGGTGGCGCCGCTCGACGAAGAATCGTGAACAATCCCGTCTATCCT
Organism: uncultured Nitrospinota bacterium; assembly: GCA_964391545.1. Lineage (GTDB taxonomy): Bacteria > Nitrospinota > Nitrospinia > UBA9942 > UBA9942 > JACQEW01. The sequence continues at coordinate 1,901 of CAYMMR010000341.1, forward strand.
GGTTTTGTATTCGGCCTTTACCGGCAGCACATACCTGTCCTCTCTCTGCGTATAATAACCGTCCATAAGTATCTGAGAATACCCGGACGACGAAATATAAGACTCAAGTTTTTTTATGATTTTGCTTTTTACAGAGCGGACATTCGCCGATAGCTTTTTCATCTCCGGGGTGGCATTTTCATTAATCTCTCCGGACTCCGTTACACAGAAATCTATCTTCTCCCGTATTTCCGAAAGTTCTTCTATAGGGGATGCAATCCGGTACAGGACTGGAACATTATCCATGGATGCAAGGAGAAAGGATTTTATCTTCTGTGAGATGCCTATAAGAGAAGCTATCTCCTTTAATTCTAAAATTTCGAGAGGCATACCCTTTAAAGCCCTTCCAACGGCAGTCCTGACATCTTCGAATCTCGATATAGGAAAATTTTTACCCTCAGAAAGAATCTCCTTCATTTCAGAGGTCTCTCTTAGCTTCGTCCTAACGGATTCGATATCGGGAAGATTGTCAGGAATGAGAGAGGAGGCAAGCCCGGTTCCCGAAGGAGAGATCGTGAGTAACGAGAGGGCGGCTGTTATCTCGTTCCAGCCAAGACACTTCCTCGCCTTTTCTATAAGCATGTTTTTATCCGGAATATTCATAGGGACAACCGCAGACACAGAAGATTAATTTTGGACACAGATAAACACAGAAATGTCATTCCGAGCAAAGCGAGGAATCTTATTGAATTAATTAAGACCCTTCGCTAACGCTCAGGGTGACTGCTTT
>CAYMMR010000342.1:0-2662 GCA_964391545.1 uncultured Nitrospinota bacterium
ATCATTGATGGGTGCCCCGAAAATAACGGAAGTGAAAAAAAGGTCATTTTTCAGTATGAACTATTTAATCGTCAATATTCAATAGTCAATCTTCAATCATTATTTCAATGCGTCTGCGCCGCTGACTATTTCAATAAGTTCTTTTGTAATGGCAGCCTGTCTTGCCCTGTTATAAGTAAGGGTAAGCCGGTTTATCATCTCGCTGGCATTCCTTGTTGCAGAATCCATAGCGGTCATTCGAGCCCCATGCTCGCTGGATATGGACTCCAACAATGCCCTGTATACCTCTATCTCGACATATTTTTTGAGGAGGTCATCCAGTATAACCTCCGCCGATGGTTCATATAGATAGTCGGGAGGCTCCTCGCCGACCTTGCATACCAGATTAGGTATCGGCAAAAGACTTTCCGCCACTACCTTTTGCTGTATAACGGACTTAAATTCATTATAGATTACATAGACGCTGTCAACCTCTTTCGATGTGTAGCCGTCTATAATATCCTTTACGATAAGCGAGGCCCTTTGATAGCTGAATACCCTGAAAAAATCAACATACTCCTTCGAGATGCCGTATCTTTTTGCCTTGAAATAGTCCCTTCCCTTTTTCCCTACCACAACAAGGGATATATTATCCATGCCTTTATCTTCAATAACCCTTAATGTCCTTCTTATTATATTGCCGTTAAAACCGCCGCAGAGTCCCTTATCGGAGGTGATTACCACAAGCATTGTTTTCTTTTCTTCGCGCCTCGATAAAAGGGGATGCGCCGCGGTATCCACCCTGCAGGCAAGACTGCTCATAACATCCATCATCTTTATTGCATAGGGACGCGCCGCAAGTATCGCATCCTGCGCCCTTTTCATCTTCGCCGCAGACACCAACTTCATCGCCCTGGTAATCTGCTGGGTATTCTTTACGCTCTTTATCCTGCGCTTTATATCTCTTAAACTCGCCATACTCTAAAAGTGTCATAGTGTCAAAGGGTCAAAGTCTTATAACTCTGACACTCTGATACTTTGATACTATGATACTATGTCGTTAAAAACCTCTCCTTCATCTCTTTAAGCGCCTTCTTCAGTTTTTCCTCTACCTCGCCGTCAATCTGCTTTTTCTCCACAATCTGCCTGGGTATCTCGGAATACTTGCTGTCAATAAAGGAATAAAGCTCGGATTCGAATCTCCTGCACTTTTCTACCGGAATATCATCCAGATAGCCATTGACTGCGGTATATATTACGATTACCTGTTTTTCCACGGGGATTGGCTTATACTGCTCCTGTTTAAGTATTTCTACGAGCCTCTCTCCCCTTTTCAGCTGATTCTGCGTTGCAACATCGAGCTCTCCCGCAAACTGGGAAAAGGCTGCCAGTTCTCTGAACTGCGCCAGATCCAGCCTAAGCCTTCCTGCAACCTGTCTCATCGCCTTTATCTGGGCAGAACCTCCTACCCTCGATACCGACAGTCCTACATTTATTGCAGGCCGGACGCCTGCGTAGAATAAATCGGATTCAAGGTATATCTGGCCGTCGGTAATCGAAATAACATTCGTAGGTATGTAAGCCGATACATCGCCTGCCTGGGTTTCTATAATCGGCAGCGCCGTCAAAGAGCCTGCCCCGAGGTCGTTATTCAGTTTTGCCGCCCTCTCGAGCAGTCTTGAATGGAGATAAAATACATCGCCCGGATACGCCTCTCTTCCCGGCGGCCGTCTAAGGAGGAGGGAAAGCTGTCTGTATGAAGCGGCCTGTTTCGAAAGGTCATCGTAAATAATCAGCGCATGTTTGCCTTTATCCCTGAAATACTCGCCCATTGCGCAGCCGGCATAGGGGGCAACATACTGTAGCGGGGCAGGCTCGCTCGCAGTCGCAGAAACTATAATCGAATATTCCATCGCGCCGTGTTCCTCGAGCGTTTTCACAACCCTTGCCACAGTAGATCTTTTTTGCCCTACTGCCACATATATACAGATTACATCCTTTCCTTTCTGATTTATAATAGTATCTATGGCAACGGCAGTCTTTCCCGTCTGCCTGTCGCCTATGATTAATTCCCTCTGCCCTCTCCCTATTGGAACCATAGAATCTATCGCCTTCAGTCCGGTTTGAAGAGACTCGTGAACCGATTTTCTGTCAATAACACCCGGCGCCAACCTCTCGATAGGGCCGAAATTCTTTGTGTCTATCGGACCCTTGCCGTCTATAGGCACTCCGATGGCGTCAACCACCCTTCCTATGAGGGCATCGCCTACAGGAACCTCCATTATCCTGCCTGTCCTCTTAACCTCATCTCCCTCTTTTATAAGGGTGTCATCGCCGAGGAGAACGGCGCCGACATTGTCTTCTTCGAGGTTTAGAACCATGCCCATAACTTCGCCGGGGAACTCCAGCAGTTCTCCTGCCATAGCCTTTTCAAGCCCGTATATCCTTGCAATACCGTCCCCGACGGATATTACGACTCCTATCTCTTTTAACTCTACGCTTTTTTCAAAACCTTCGATTTCTTTCTTAATAATCTCGCTTATCTCTTCGGCCCTGATTTCCAATTTTAAATCCACCTCCTAAAAATTTTAGATTTTGTAACTTGTGAATAAAATTTTATAACCTCATCCTCAACCTATTTTTTGAATGTCCGTAACTGATTTTTTATGCTGCCGTCTAAAAT
>CAYMMR010000343.1:0-2661 GCA_964391545.1 uncultured Nitrospinota bacterium
GGGTTAAAATAGAGCAAAAGAAAAAATAACGGAAGTGAAAAAAAGGTCATTTTTCGGTGTGAACTAACTAACAACTTTATTAATCCATCGAGAGCCTTCTCATTTCCATAGGGTCTATAACATCGGTTATCCTGATGCCGAATTTTTCGTTCACCACAACGACCTCTCCCCTGGCAATGAGCAGCCCGTTTATATAAACCTCCATAGGCTCGCCTACGAGTTTTGCGAGCTCGATTACATTGCCTGCGCTTAATTTAAGGATATTCTTTATAGTCATCTTTGTCCTGCCGAGCTCGGCCGAGACATTCATAGGTATATCCAGCAGGATATCCATATCTCTTGTAGCCTTCGATTTTATTTCTGTGGCAGGAGAAATTATCTCCCCCTTTTTCTCTTCCGAAGATGTATCCTCTTCGTAAATATCCATCTTATATTATCCCTCTCTTTGACTCTTTCACATATCTGAGCTTCATTTCACAAAGAATATTTTCCATAAGCCTTTCCTCGTCCGCCGTAAGATTCCCCTTTGTCTTTTCCTTAAGCATGTCAATCATATCTATAGTGTGTTTTGCCATAGGCAGATTTTTTTCCTTTTTGCCGGAGAGAGGGTCTTCCATATCGCCGAAATGCAGCATTACCGAACTGCTTAATGAGAGGATAAAAGCGGAAAAATTCAACCCCGGAAGCGGTGCGCCTTCCCGTGAAGCTTCTCCCTTCTCTTCCCCTTTTTCTCTTTCTATCTCTCTTTCCCCGTCGGATGAAAACCTTTTATCTTTAATCGTAAAACCTTTTTCCCCGGCATTCAATTCCAATCACCTCATTTTTCTTCCTTTGCATGCCCAGATTTTTTATTTTTCTTCTGTTTCTTTTCTTCTTCTACTTCCTTTAAAAATATTTTCCCCTCGGCAATCTCCTTTAATGCAATATCCGCCGCTGAAATTTGACTCCCTTCTTCTATCTCGACAAGATGGTCTGCCCCTCTTTGAAGCTGTCTTACCCGCCTGGCAAGGATATTGACAAGGAGATACCTTTTAGGAAATTTTTTTAGCGCAATATTATAATAGTTCGGATTAAACATTTCTATGCCTCCTATGTAAACAAATGTTAACGCCCTGCCCTTCCCCCTGCCAGCCTTTCGAGTCTCCTGACCCTCTCTTCTATAGGAGGATGGGTGCTGAAAAGCTTCAGAAAACTTCCGCCTGATAAAGGACTTACTATAAACATGTGGGCAGTTGCAGGATTAGCATCCATAGGCGCAGCCTGCACACCCCTCTGAAGTTTTTTCAGGGCATTTGCCAATGATAGCGGATTCCCTGCAATCCTTGCGCCCCCTTCATCTGCCAGATATTCCCTGCTCCTCGATATTGCCATCTGTATAAGCATTGCTGCAATCGGCGCCAAAATCATCATTGCAATAGCAGCTAAGGGGTGTCCGCCCTCTTCCCTGTCATCTCTTCTGCCGCCAAACATCATTGCCCACTGCGCCATATTTGCCATCATACTGATGGCGCCTGCAACAGTAGCCGCAATTGTTCCTATCAAAATATCCCTGTGTCTTATATGAGCCAGTTCATGCCCCAAAACACCCGACAGTTCGTCTCTGGAGAGTAAATTCATTATGCCTTTCGTTACCGCCACTGCTGCATGTTCGGGATTCCTTCCGGTTGCAAAGGCATTGGGCGTATCATTGTCAATAATATACACCTTTGGCATAGGGATACCCGACCTCACAGCCAATTCCCTGACCATACCATGTAATTCAGGGGCTTCGGCATACGAGACCTCTTTAGCTCCATACATCTTTAAAACAATTTTGTCGCTGAACCAGTAAGTTGCGACATTCATGATGCCGGCAAAGAAAAATGCCATAACCATTCCATCTCTGCCCCCAAGTGCGCTTCCTACGCCTACAAGAATCAGTGTAAGCACTGTCATAAGCAAAACAGTCTTCATTGTGTTCATCTTTTTATACCTCCTTAACACCGATTACACCGATAAAAAAAAGATTACACAGATGACATGCTGTCATTCTGAGCGTAGCGAAGAATCTTGGTGTTTGAGATTCTTCGGGCTTTGCCCTCAGAATGACATTTCTTCTGTATAATCTAATTTTTAAAACCCTTCATCCCATGAGGATGCCATTGAAGCAGTTTCTAATTCTTTCTTTCTTTCTATATCTTCCTGACAATCCACACAATGCTTAACAAAAGGCATTGCCTCCAATCTTTTCATGCTTATCATCTCGCCGCATATATCGCATATTCCATAAGTCCCCTTTTCTATTCTATCTATAGCCTCATTTATCGCCCTTATCTCGTCCGATTCCCTCCCCCTGAAGATATAGGACATCTCCTGCTCATAAGCAGACTCCGCCTGATCAATGTCATCGCCATGACGCAGGTCCCTCTTTTCGTTTTTGCTTTTCCTTGTTTTCATTGCAGATAAGAGTTTTGTCCTTCTTTTTATAAGCACATTTTTTAAGTCGATAAAATTATTTTCCATAAGTATCTCCTTTCATAAAACCTATATTTAGCTTTTAGCTGTATATAATATAACATTTTTTTAGCAAAAATCAAGGTAAATACGACCTGAGGGAGTTGCGAAACGCCCCTTTTTGTCACCCCGAGCAAAGCGAGGGGTCTTTTAACTTAAGGAACTTAT
>CAYMMR010000344.1:0-2641 GCA_964391545.1 uncultured Nitrospinota bacterium
TTAATGCAGTGTATTACAACCCCCTTTGTCCCCCTTTTATAAGGGGGAATTTAATTGGAAATTTATTTGCTGAATAGTTACAAGAAATTATAAAAAAATATAAACCACTGAAGACACTGAAATCACAGAAAAATTAGACACAGATTAACACAGATAAATTAGATTCTTCGCTTCGCTCAGAATGACACTATTGTATTGAATGTTATTCTGAAGGAGCGGAGCGACTGAAGAATCTCAATTTTGAAATTCAAGAAAAAGGAAATTCCTATACGATTAATTATGATTCACACAGTGAAAATCGTATAAAAATCAGTGTCCATCAGTGTCAAAAAGATTTCTCGGCGCCTTCGGTGTTTTCAGTGGTTAAATCATGTCTCTGTTCTTGTGTGGTTTTATTTGAAGTTAAGGTGTGCTGTAGATTGAGGCTATATTTTTTTTAGAGAGACGTGTTTTAAGGAAAGCTTCCTTTTCCCTGCGTTTCTGAAAAAAATCGTAAGTTTTTCGTTTTCTCCGGAGCCCTCCTTTTGCAGAACGACCCCGCTGCCAAATTGGGGATGTGCTACCTTCGAGCCAACCTTAAATGAAGTGGCAAGGGACGAGTGGCAAGGGGCAAGATTATTTTTTACTTGACCCATGACCCATGACCCATGACCCTGACTTATCAGTTCTCCTGGAATATCCTTTATAAACTCGGAAGGAGGATTATACATCTCCTGTCCGTATATCCTCCTCTTCTCGGCATTGACGAGAAAAAGCCTCTCCTTTGCGCGGGTTATGCCGACATAGCAGAGCCTCCTCTCCTCTTCCATTTCTGCGGGGTCATCGAGAGAGCTTATATGCGGGAATATGCGTCCCTCCATTCCCGCTATAAAAACAGCGGGGAATTCCAGCCCCTTCGATATGTGGAGGGTCATCAGAGATACGGAGCCGCTCGTATCGGAAACCGCATCGGCATCGGAGACAAGCGCCGCCTGGTCGAGGAAGCCTGCAATGCTCTTGTCCTCCGTCCGCTCTTCGTATTCTTCGGCAGCGGTGATTAACTCCTTCAGGTTTTCCATTCTGTCCTCTGCCTCATCCGTTCCCTCTTTTTTCAGCATCTCCAGATAGCCTGTTACATCGAGCACCTCTTTAATGACCGCCGATGCAGTATCGCTTGTAATAATTGCCTCGAGCTTTTTAAAAATGTTATAAAATTCCGACAACCCCCTTAATCCCCCTTTGTTAAGGGGGACTAAGGGGGTTGTTGCCCCTTGCCCCTCTTTTATTGCCTCTACAAGGCTAATCCCTCTCGATTTTGCATACTGTTCTATCTTTTCTACACTTACATTCCCTATGCCTCTCGCAGGCACATTGATTATCCTCTTAAAGCTTACCGAATCGTTCGGGTTTATAACGATTTTCAGGTAAGCGAGTATGTCCTTTATCTCTTTCCTGTCGAAGAATTTCAGCCCGCCGTAGATTTTATAAGGCATCCCCTCTCTCCTCAAGGCATCTTCCAATACCCTCGATTGCGCATTGGTTCTGTAAAGCACTGCAATATCTTTATATGGGACATGCTCCTCCCGATGAAGCCCCCTGATCTTTGAGGTAATGAACCCCGATTCGTCATGCTCGTCCGATGCCCTGTAGTAAAATATATTTTCGCCTTTACTCTTTCTTGTCCAGAGCCTCTTATCTTTTCTATACATATTTTTGCTGACCACAGCCCACGCAGCATCGAGTATGGTCTGTGTCGAGCGGTAGTTCTCCTCGAGTTTTATCACCTTTGCATCGGGATAATCTTTCTCGAATTCCATGATATTTCTTATCGTAGCCCCTCTCCACTGGTAGATGCACTGGTCGTCGTCGCCGACTACGCAGATATTCCTGTGCCCCGAAGATAGAAGCTGGACGAGCCTGTATTGGGAATGGTTTGTGTCCTGATACTCGTCCACCATCAGGTATTTGAAGCGGTTTCTGTAATTGTCGAGGATGTCCGGCTCGTTTTCGAAAAGCAATATCGCCTTCATTAAAAGGTCGTCAAAATCCAGCGCATTGCTTTCTTTCAGCCTTTTTTGATATATGGCATAAATATTATTTACTGCCTCCTCTATGGCGTTTTGAGGATTTTGTATTTTCTCTATCATCTCGCTCTTTAAGCTGCTTATCCCTCCTGCTATCGATTTAGGAGAATATTGCTCATCGGATATATCGAGTTCCTTCATGCAAGTCTTTATTAGCGAAAGGCTGTCGTTTGCATCGTAAATCACAAAATCCCTTTTGTAGCCGAGTTTGTCAATATTCCTTCGGAGGATTCTGAGGCATGCGGAGTGAAATGTGCTGACCCATAATACCGCCATATTGGGGAGATTTAAGCTCTTTAATAAACCTGCCACCCTGTTTTTCATCTCATCTGCAGCCTTATTCGTAAATGTGAGGGCGATTATGTTTTCGGCAGGTGCAAGTTTTTTTTCGATGAGATAGGAGATGCGGTGTGTAATCACCTTTGTCTTTCCCGACCCTGCCCCTGCCAATATCAGGAGCGGTCCTTCCGTATGCTCTACCGCCTCTCTCTGCTGCGGATTTAAGCTGTTGTAGGTTTGCATGAAATTAAATTTAGCCGCAGATTTTAAGAGATTAACTCCCCCTGCGCCCCCTCTTT
>CAYMMR010000345.1:0-2638 GCA_964391545.1 uncultured Nitrospinota bacterium
AATTCTGTCAAAAAATTCTATTGACACAAGGTCTAATAAGGATTAAAGTTAAATAGGCTTGTTTTTTTAGATGGAGGATTTTAGATGAAATTAGTTTTGATTTCACCCGCAGAAACGGATATTTATATGAAGCACTCAAAGAGCGAGGCAAGGTCTTTCTGGTTCGCCCGTTTGAGTCTCGCTATGGTAGCCGCGCTTACACCAAAGGATATCGATGTCTCGATAATAGACGAAAACATCGATAATGTAGATTTTGAGGCGGATGTGGATATGGTTGGAATATCGGTGATGACCGCCCATGCGCCGAGGGCTTATGAAATATCCAGAAAATTCAGGGAAAGGGGCGTTAAGGTTGTGCTTGGAGGAATCCATCCTACTGCAGTGCCGGATGAGGCGATGCAGCATGCAGATACCGTTGTCGCCGGCGAGGCGGAAGGCGTATGGCAGGATGTTATCGAAGATTTTAAAAGGGGCAGCTTAAAAAAACTCTACAGGTCAGGCAAGCCTGCCAGCCTTATAGATCTCCCCCATCCGAGGAGAGACCTCTTAAATATAAAGGCATACAATATAGGAAATACAGTTCAAACTACGAGGGGATGCCCTTTCTCATGCGAATTTTGCTCCGTAACGGATTTTTTTGGAAGGGGATATAGGCAGAGGCCCGTAGACGAGGTAATCAAAGAGGTTGAGCTTATAAATGCCAAGTTTGTCGCATTTGTAGACGATAATATTGCCGGTAATCCTAAATATGCAAAGGAGCTTTTCAGAAGGCTTACCCCGTTAAAAAAAGATTGGGGGAGCCAGGCAAGCCTTACAATGACAAAAGACCCCGAACTGCTAAAGTTGGCACAGGAGAGCGGCTGCACGGGGATGTTTGTGGGTATAGAAACATTATCTCCCGATAATTTAGCGCAGATAAACAAGACCTTCAACAAGGTTGAGAATTATGAGGACGCCATAAAAAAATTTCATGACCACGGCATCAGCATTACTGCCAGCATCATATTCGGTTTTGATAATGATGATGAAGGGGTATTCGAAAGGACGATAAGGTTCCTCGAAAAAAATAAGGTTGACCTCGCTACATTTTACATACTGACTCCTCTCCCCGCTACCGTCTGGTCGAAGAAACTGGAGGCGGAAGGCAGAATAATAGAGAGGGACTGGGCAAAATATAACGGCGGGCATGTCCTTTTCAAGCCTAAGAATATAAGCCCGGAAAGACTGCAGGAAGGATATTGGTGGGCATTTCACCAGTTTTATTCCATTCCCTCCGTTGCAAAAAGGGTATTTAATTTCGAACAGCCCAATCTTTTAAATACCCTGCTTTTAAATGTAGGTTTCAGACGGATGGTAAAACGGGTAATTCCTGAAGGAAGGCTGTCTCCTTTATCCGGTCTCCTTAGCAGGCTAAATAAAACCATACCAACTACGCCTACGGAGAATCTGATACCACATGCAATAGAGATAGTTAAGGACAGGGCTAACGATGCAATAGGTAAAATTGACCATTTTCTGAAGGTCAAGATAAGAAAGAATGAAAAATTACAAACCTTGCTGATTGATTTGGATGGAGTTCTGGACAAGATTACTGCAAAGAGATTAAGAAAAAAGATATTAAAGGCAGTCAATGAGGGGAGGCTCGATATCGGACTCGATTTTAAGAATGTGAGCTATATTACCCCGGCCGCCCTAAGTATACTGTTTGATAAAAAGATAGGCTCTGTTCTCGAGAAATACAAAATAAAGATAAGACTCTACAATATCGAGGCTTCGATCAGGGGTCTTGTCGTGGAGCTAATAAGCGGGATGAATGTGTATTTTGAGATATGTGAGACTACTCCTGCAATTGCCTGATTCGGTACGTGATAACACTGCAAAAACCTTTTTTTGAACGACTTTTTATTTTTCTTTTGTTCCTTAAATAATTTTAAAAAGGGCAAAAGAAAAATAACGGAAGTGAGAAAAAAGGGTTTTGCAGGACACTCACTCAATACATATAATTTCTGTAATACTTATTCGTCTCGTTTAATACCAGCACGGCAGCGCCTGTTATTATCTCCCTCAGGTTGTCCCCTTCCGGAAGCTCGAGCATCTTTGACAGCATTTCATCCTTTTCTTTATTCATATCCTCTACAATAGCGTGCATCCTGCTCAAATCTATCCTGTCGTTATTCAAGGCGTTTCTATACATCTCGAGGGTGGCAAAAAGCCTCTCCACCGAGCCGATTGCATTCTTTCTCATCAATTGAAGCCCGGCAGCTTCATTACCTTTTAAAAGATGCTGAATTACCTCCGTGTATTGTTTAATCTCTCCGGTCTCAACACCCTGCTTGGCTGTCTTTGCCTCTTCCAGAAACTTTTCAAAGCCTTTGCCTTCATTTTTTTTAACCTTGTCCGCAGAATTAGGCTGCGCCTCCGAAGACGGCGCAATATTCTTTATTAAATTATCCAATTTAATCTTCATTTTTTCGTCCTCCTGTAAATATATCGGCTGACTATCGTCATGTCTTTAGCTGTTATTAATAATATAATTATAATTTAAAAATGTCAATACTTGCCCCGCACCACAAAGGACAACCTAGGCACATCGTGACCCCCTATTTAAGATAAAAGGATTAAGGAAATTAGAATGTTT
>CAYMMR010000346.1:0-2635 GCA_964391545.1 uncultured Nitrospinota bacterium
CTTACACCGCATTTTCACTTTTCCATGGATGGTAAAAAGTGAAAATTTCCACGGTTCAGACAGCCATGGACGGCTGTCTGAACGGCAAGCGGAAGGGACATAAGGTCTTTCACGCATTTTTTGGGATTAAATCATCCTTAAAATATCCTTACATCTCTCTTTCATCAACATGAGCCTTTGCATTTGCAGAGCCCCTTTGACACCTTCATCACTTTCTTAATATTCATACCGTCTCACCTCCTTTATTCTATTTCGATTAAGTTCAAGCAATAATATTTACCTAATCCTTTATTTCGGCATACCTAAAACAATCCGTCGTATGATCATTTACCATGCCTACAGCCTGCATGTGAGCGTAACAGACTGTAGGACCAAGAAATTTAAAGCCTCGTTTCTTTAAATCCTTTGCCCAAATCTCCGCCTCTTTGGTAACCGATGGGATGTCTTTGAGTTTCTTCCTTTTTCCATCGAGCGGTTTTCCGTTCACAAAACCCCACATATATTTAGAGAAGCTCCCGAATTCCTCTTTGACCTCAAGAAATATTTTTGCATTATTAATCGCAGCTTCTATTTTCAAGCGATTGCGGATGATATCCGGATTTTTGAGAAGTCTGGCAACATCTCGTTTGGTAAATTGCGCCACTTTTTTAGGGTCAAATCCTGCAAAGGCTTTTCTGTATCCCTCCCTCTTTCTCAAAACGGTAATCCATGAGAGACCCGCCTGTGCGCTTTCAAGAACAAGAAACTCAAAAATTTTCCTGTCGTTTGTGACCGGCGCTCCCCACTCATGGTCATGATACTTGAGGAGAAGGGGATCGGATGTCGGCCATTCGCATCTTGTTTTTTCGTCGTAAGTTATTGCGCTCTCCATATTTTTCACCATCGCAGTTCAATAGAATTGGCCAAAAATTTCACGAGCGGGGCAATCGAGCGGCACGACTCCGTATACATATCCATAAAATCATGCGAGCATATTTCTTTGTCCGTAAATTTTTTCATTGTGTAGAAATCTTTACGCTTGATGTCTTCAATCAAAGGATGTCCGTCATCATAGCCCTGCGGAGGCCTTTTAAGGCTTTCCCCCTCGATTGTTATTCCCGAAGCCCATATCTTTCTCCATTCTTTTGGATATTCCGCTATCCTCTTGCGTATTTTCGAGAGCGATTGAATGTCAGGATGCCATATCCCTCCGCCTCCCATACTGTTTCCCGGCTCTATATGCAGGTAGAACCCGGGGGCGTGAACATCCTTGCCGCAGTCTTGATGGGGAAAATGGGCAGCAGCATTGATCTTGTAAGGGCTTTTATCCTTGGAAAAACGGATGTCCCTCTGAAGCCTGAACATAGAGCCTCCTACCGGTCTGGGGTCTGTCTTGAAATTTTTGCTGATAGTATGCAAATGCCGCCTGAAGTCGGTGATAAAGCGGAGCATAGGGTCGCGAACAGCAGATTCGTATCGCTCTTTATTGGCATGAAACCATTCACGGTTGTTATGGGTCTTGAGGTCCAGCAAAAAATCAAATAATTTATGAGTAAAATACACATTTTTTCCCATACTATCCTCTCTCTCGGAGTGATTCACCGTTTTTAACCGATATCACCCTGCTTATAGAAGAACGAATGTCATGATTAAGAGACAGCACATCGTGCCGCCTTTTTGAGTAATTACCTCATAATGCTCTGCCAGATGCCGATGATATTTCCCTCCGTATCTTTCACTTTCGCATAGTATCCCATGTCGCCGACCTGCTGTTTCTGCGTTACTATTTTCCCGCCTGCCTTTTCGATCTTCTTGAGATATGTGTCTACCAATGCCAGCCGAATATGCCTTGATAAAACTTTTTTGCGCGGTCCGCATCATCATAGGGAATTTCAAAATGCACTACCCTGTCCATATTTTCACCTCCCTGCAGCCTTTTCTTAGCAAGGCTGACTTATAAAAATCCCTCAATATCATCGCTCTCCTTACAAGTTTGCTATATATCCTTGCATAATTAAAGCGACATAAAGTGTCATTGCGAGCGAAGCGAAGCAATCTCAAGATTGAAATTTTTATACATTAAATTAGTTTTTTTACCAATCCCTGTTTTTAGCATGAGCCTTTACATTTACAGAGACCTTTTGATACCTTTGCTACTTTTTTAATATTCATACTACTTTACTCCCTTTCTCTCGATGTATAATTTCCCCTCACCCTACCCCTCTCCCCTCTGGGGAGAGGTAAGGTGAGGGTTCCCTTTTTGAATAAGACTTCAACATACTGTCTGAAATGACTAATGCCCTCTTCGATCACCTTTGTATCCTGTTTCGCCTTTGCCAAAATCAATGCCCCCTGAAATATGGCAATGAAGTGTTCCGATAGACTTCTCGTATCGAGCCGTAACCGTGGGGCATACATCTGTTTGGCTTCATCGAGAATCTGTTTGAGCATATCGGCAAACATGGAAAACTTTTTATCACAGAGTGTCCGTATTTTAGGGTAAGTAGAGGAAAGTTCCTGAGAAAAATTACCGATAAGACAGCTTTTTGTAATTTGAGGGTCTCTTGCTCTATCTGCAAAGGAGTCGAGAAATCCATATAGTCTCTTGAGCGGGTCTTTTATTGAATGGAAAGGCATTTTCTGAACCATCTGCACT
>CAYMMR010000347.1:0-2590 GCA_964391545.1 uncultured Nitrospinota bacterium
GAAACTACTTCTTATTTCAAACCAGCTTTTTGTTCCATTTGAAGGAAGCAAGACAGAGCTTATAGGAGATATAGATAAAGATATACATCTATTTAATGAGATGGGGAAAAAGGTAAGAGAGATAGATGCAGAGGCTGATGCAAAGCTGAAGGAATTGAAAAAGAGACTTTTGAAATTGAGTAAAGAGGGGCAGGTTGTTATCTTCACCTATTATGCCGACACCCTTGATTACATCTATCGGAATATTTCTGAAGACTCCTTGTTTTCCAAAGTAAGAATAGAAAAGATATCAGGTAGAGTAGCCTCAGGCAAGAGTCGCACAGAGATTGTAGATAATTTCATGAACGGCAAGATAAATATTCTCATGAGCACCGATGTCCTTTCCGAAGGAATGAACCTCCAGAAGGCTCGGTATCTTATCAATTACGATTTGCACTGGAACCCTACAAGGATGATTCAGAGGGCTGGCAGGATAGACAGGATAGGCTCGCCGTTTAAGGAGATATATGTTTATAATTTCTTCCCTGAAGAGGAACTGGAAGACCTCCTGCGTCTTGTAGAAATCCTTCAAAACAAGATAAGAAATATTGATAGCTCTATTGGACTCGATGTTACAGTCCTTGGAGAAGAGGTAAATCCAAAGGTTTTCGGGATTATAAGAAGAATAAAAGAAAAGGATGAAGATGTATTTGAGGAGTTAGAAAAAGAGGTCTTCGGAGGCGGAGAAAAATTTTATCAACCATTAAAAGATTATTTAAAGAACAAGGCCGTTGCTGAACTTGAATCTATCCCATTAGGAATTCATAGCGGACTCAAAAGGAATATAAAGGCAATCTTCTTTTATTATAAGTATAGCAATGACTTTCACTTTTGGTATCTTTACGATATAACAACTAAAGAATTGATAAAAAACAAGACCAGGATATTGGATTTTATATCATGTCCGCCGGAAGAATGCAGGATAATACCAGATTTTTTTGACAAGGTTTATGAGATAAATGCTGAAGCCGTCAAGGACATCGCAGCAACTTACAGAGAGGTTGAACAAAGGGAGACAGTTGATCCGATTCTTGGTGAATTAACAAGTGATAAGAGTAAGAAGTTTGTGTCCAGCATCATACGGGAGATGGATTTAAGATTAGACGAATATTTGTTGGATTTTCCAGAAGATAAAGAGTTTGAGAAAAAATGGGAAGAAATCAAGGAAAGGCTGTTATCCATCAGTTTTACAAAAAAGAGATTACAGAACATCAGGGCAGTGTGGGGAGATTATAAAGATAATCATAAGGACTGGAAAAAACTTTTGAAGGATATTTCAGAATTCCTTGAGGGTAAAGCCTCTATGAAAAGGGAAGAAATCATGCCATATAATCCTAACCTGCTCAAATTAATTACTATTGATTTTTTGTCATGAATATCAGAGAGGGTAATTGAGTTTTTTTTAAATTGGACGATGCCTCAAAAACTAATTTTTGTTGTTTATATGACGATTGCAGGATTTAGGTAATATTTAATCCACAACCACACCTTAATCTCCTCCTTTGTAAGGAGGGGAAACAAGTATTTTGCACCAAATTCCTTGCACCAAATTCCCTGACTGTCCACTTTTTTCATGGTAAAATAGCAATCATGGATGAATTGGAAAAGATTATAGAAGATGATGTAAAAAGCGAAGGCGCTGTTCTTTATGACCCTTTTACCGCTTATATGGCTAAGGTAAAGAGGTATCCATTCCTTACAAAAGAAGAGGAATACGAGCTGGCGATAAAATACAGGACCACAGGGGACAAAGAAGCCGCTTACCGTCTCGTTACATCCCATCTTATTCTCGTTGTAAAGATTGCAATGAGGTTCAACAGGATGTATAGCAATATCTTCGAGCTGATACAGGAGGGGAATATAGGGCTGCTGGAGGCTGTAAAGAGATTCGACCCATTCAAAGGGACAAGGCTGTCAACTTATGCAACATGGTGGATAAGGGCGTTTATATTGAAATATATAGTCGATAATTTAAGGATAGTAAAGGTAGGGACTACAAATATCCGCAGAAAACTGCTCTTTAAGCTTCAGAAAGAGATAGAGAGGCTGGAGCTCGAGGGCTACAATCCACACACAAGAATGCTCGCAGAGCATTTCGGCGCTTCGGAGGAGGATATTATAGATATTGGCGAAGCCCTTTCCTCAAAGGATGTCTCCCTCGATGCGCCCATCGAGGACGGCTCAAAAGAGATGTTCGTCGACACGATAGAATCGAAGGGGCAATCGCCCGAAGACGGGGCAGAACAAAAAGAGTTCAGGGACTTATTTTACGAAAAGCTCTCGAAATTCGAGGAGGTCCTCGATGAATATGAAAGGGAGATATTGAGAAACAGGATCCTTTCCGAAGACCCTGCTACGCTCCAGGAGATAGGGGATAAGTTTAAGGTTACAAGAGAGGCGGTCAGACAGGCAGAAAAAAGGCTGAACGATAGGCTGAAAAGGTATCTTCAATCGGAACTGCCGAAGTAAGAAAGTTATAAAGTTCATACTTTATAACCTCAAAATAGACATTGAATTGCAAACCTATTGAAATATTTGTCATTTCGAACAC
>CAYMMR010000348.1:0-2550 GCA_964391545.1 uncultured Nitrospinota bacterium
TTGCAGGTTCGTCGCCTGCTCATGCAGATTCCTTTGACGGCCTTCTCAAGCAAAGGCGGGATAACTTCGATTCCCTGTTAAAAAGCGCCGAAGACGAAGGAAAAGAGAAGGACAAGATGATGGACGAAGTATGGGAGCAGAAGAAAAGGGAGTTTGACCGTTTGTGGGAGGAGAGAAAGAAGGAGATAGAAAAGAAATGGGATGAAGCCCTCCGCTCGACAAAGAAAGAGTGGGTTGACTATTCAAAGGATGACGAGGCGCGGAGTATCGTTAATTTCGAGAAAGGGTATGTGGAAATCGCTGCCGTAATTCCTGCAGACAATCCCGATATAGTTAAATCGGGGGCGCAAAAAATACAGGAACAATTTAAGAAGATATATTCCGATGCTAATGAAACAGGCAAAAACCCGTTGGAAGGTCAGATTGCAGCATCCGATTCGAAAGACTTCGCAAAAAAAGAGATTGTAAAATCGGTTAAGGCAGACAGAGAGCCGATTATTCCAAAAGATGGAATTAAAAGGATTGTAGTTAAAGTAAGGCTCGAGCTTCTCCCCGACCATATTTCAATCCGCGCAAAACAGTTTATACCTTCGGTTTCACGATACTCGGATGAGATAGATGTCCCCCCGGAGCTGATTATGTCAATCATTCATACGGAATCGTATTTTAACCCGATGGCGCAATCCCCTGCCTACGCATTTGGTCTCATGCAGTTGATTCCCAGATATGGGGCGCGGGATGCCCATAGATTCCTATTTAAAGAAGACAGGATCGTCGAGCCGTCATACCTGCTTGTCCCCGACAACAATATTCGCATGGGGACTGCATATCTTTATATACTCCTCAACCGGACTTACGGGAATATAACCGATCCCTTAAAACAAACTTATGTTTCTGTTTGTGCCTATAACTGGGGTCCAACCGGTATAAACAATATAATCAAAAAGAATAATATCGGCAGTATGGGACATAATGACCTTTTTGACCTTCTGCGGCAAAAGACTCCGAAAGAGACGAGCGATTACCTTGACAGGGTTACAAAGAGGATGGAAATCTATAAACCGTTATTCAATTGATTTGTTTCTATATTTTTATAAAATTCCATGATATATTGGAAAAAATTTGGTAGCGTAGAAAACAGGAGACCTGTCAAACCTAAAGGTTTGAGTTACCGTAACTCAAGGCTTCAGCCTTGAAAGAAGGTCTCCTGTTTTCTACGCTGCCAAAAATTTATATGGAGGTGGTTATGAGAATTAAGAGTATGGTATGTATAGCTTCGGTTGTCGTATTGTCTTCGATTTGCAGCCTTCCATCGTTTGCAGAGGAGAATGAGAAGACCGTAACGGTCTCCGGGACTGCAAAGATAGAGAAGGGCGATACTGCCTCTGCAAGACGGGAGGCAATAGACGATGCCCTTAGAAATGCTGTCGAGCAGGGTCTTGGGGTATTCGTAGACAGCGATACGCAGGTAAAGAACTATCGGCTTATCTATGACAATATCCTTTTACGCTCATCCGGATTCGTAACGAGCTATGATGTCCTCTCCGAAAACCCGATGGGAGATAAATTAAGGGTAATGATAAAGGCTGCGGTTACACTTGCCGCTATTAAGGACAAACTTGTGGCGCTTTCCATATTAAGAGAGCAGGTTTACTATCCGCGTCTGATGATACTTGTTATGTCCGATAGAGGAATGGTAGGAGAGGCAGAGAAGTCAGGCAGGGTTCATCTAAATCGCATATTTGCCGAGAAACACTTTGACCTTATCTCATCGGATGTAAGCGAAAAGCTGCATAACGATACAAAGCTCCTTCTGAATGTTACCAAAGATACGGTTGTAGCGGCAAAATTGGGATTGGAGCATCATGCAGAGGTTGTCCTAACTGCCGTTATGCAGTCAAGAGGGGCAGGGAGCGACGGAAACTTCGAGACTGCCCAAAGCCATATCAGGGTGGAGGCAGTTGACCCTCAAACAGCAAAAGTTTTTATAAGCAACGAAATCACCGCGCGGGGCGCCGGTCTATCCAAAGACGATGCCTTGAGGGGCAGCGGAAAAAAAGGGGCGGAGCAGATAGCGGATTACTCTATGGAAGAGATTATAAAATGGTGGAAGGAGTTTAAGGACAGGGCGCTGCAGTATAAGGTTATCTTGAACAATGTAAATGACTATGGAACGGCAATCGAATTTGAGGATGCGGTTAAGGCGATTAACAATGTCAAGGCATTTAACGAAAGGCATTTCGGCGGCGGGTATCTGGAAGCGGATGTGGATTATAAAGGGGGCAAATCCGAGCTTCAGAAGAAGATTTATCAGGGCTGTCGTGAAAAAGGGGGTCTGAAGACACTGGATATAGAAACTGCTCCCGGGAACAGGATTATCTTTAAACTGAATTGAGCGATTCTTGGGTTAAGTGCTTGTCTGACCTGTCATTGCGAGAACCCAAAGGGTGCGAAGCAATCTCCTATCATCGATTGAGATTGCTTCGCCCCTGATTGAATTATTCAGGGGCTCGCAATGACAACGAAGAATCGCTCAATTTAGGTTTAAGA